>DRNU01000155.1 GCA_011374975.1 Gammaproteobacteria bacterium
ATGACATTACTGCCTTTTACGATCATTACAGCGTAGGAACAGGTACGAATGGCCCGCCGTCTGCGTTGGCCGACCCCCCCATACAGACCGCCAGCCGCAGCCTGAAGCCGGACCTGCGCGTACCGGCGACTGACGGCTCTTATATGGTATGTGTGGCGAAGTCGATCACTCCAGTCTTCTCCTACAATGACTCGTTGCAGGCTGAGTTGTACGTGGGTCAAAATTAGATGCAAATATCCGGGGCTAGGGGGGGGGCAATTTTTGGTGCAAATCAACCAAGATAGCTTCAGGCGTTACAATGTGACTGTAGCACAGCAGCCTGCGGCGTTGCTTATTACCAGTAAGCGGACCCGTGACGATGATGTCGAGCGGTTTCTGGAGCTGGTGGTGAGCAGCGCGAATGCGCTAACGCATCAATTTTACCGGGCAGGTTTTATTTCCACCGCAACATCACGTCTCGGTATCTCCATCCCCATGCACCCGGGTGCCACGCGTTTCTACGAGAAGCTGGCGGATAAACGCGAGGGTCAGTAAGGCCGGAATGTCAGCCCCGGGGTAGCACTTTGCGGATGAGTTGCATCAGTTGATCACGGGAACATGTGCTCTTTTCGAGAACCTGTTCCACCCGGCCGCTCAGGATACGCTGGTCTTCGTCAGTGAGGTCCCTGGCGGTGAGCACAATCACGGGGATGTCCTGCCATTCGGCATGCGTACGCATCTCCAGCAGGAAGTCGAAGCCGTCCATGACCGGCATCATCAGGTCCAGCAAAATGAGTGCGGGCCGTCTGCCGGTCAGCAGGTGTAATGCTTCACGTCCGTTGCCGGCCTCGATGACCTCCCAGCCGGCTTTCTGCAGCATCCGCGTCATGATATTACGCGTGTTGCCATCGTTCTCGACCAGCAGTAGCGGGGCGGAACGTTCGGGGATATGGAAGCGGGCGAGTGCGTTGAGCAGTTGCTCCCGGTCGACCGGTTTGGTGAGGTAGTCGGTTGCTCCCAGGGCATAACCCCGGCTCTTGTCATCGACCATGGTCAGCATGATCACCGGTACCTCGCGCAGACGGGGGTTGGCCTTGAGGGCGCGCAGCACCGACCAGCCGTCCATATCCTGCATCATGACATCCAGGGTGATGGCGGCGGGCTGAATCTCATGAGCTATACGCAGGCCTTCCTGCCCGCTGGAGGCGGTGACCACGGTGATGCCATCCTTGCCGAGGGAACGTGCAATGATATCCCGGGCTTCGGGGTCATCGTCGATCACCAGCACCGCGCTTCCGGGCCCGGCCTGCAGCGTTGCCCCCGGTGTTGAGCCAGCCTCTGTCGGAACGGTTTCACCACGCGGAGCCGGTGTTCCCCGTTCGGGCAATATCGCAGGCAGGTGGATGGTGAAAGTGGAGCCTTCACCCGGCCGGCTCTTTACTGTGAGGTCGCCGCCCAGCATCCTGCAGAAACGCCGGGAGATGGCGAGCCCGAGTCCCGTACCGCCGTAGTCGCGCGTGGTTGATTCGTCGGCCTGACAGAATTCCTCGAACACGTGGTCGATTTTGTCTTCCGGGATACCGATGCCGGTGTCGCTGACCGTGAACCTCAACCAGTCAGCGCCACCTTCCTGCACACGATCGGCACGCAGTGTGATGTTACCTTCGTGGGTGAACTTCGCGGCATTGGACAGCAGGTTGAAGAGTGATTGCCTGATTTTTGTCAGGTCCTGGTTTGCACTGCCGAGCTGCTCGCCGCGCTCGACAACCAGGCTGTTGTGGTTCTTTTTCGCCAGTGGCTGCACGGTGCCCACCACCTGGTCGAGCAGGGTATCAACGTCGAAGTCCTCGGCAAAGGCATCCATCTTGCCGGACTCGATCTTGGACAGGTCCAGCACATCGTTGATCAGCGCCAGCAGATGGGTGCCGGCCTGGTTGATCTTCCTGAGATCCGGTATGAATTCCTCCTGTCCCAGATCTTCCGCCTCTTCTATCAGCATCTCGCTGTAACCAAGGATGGCGTTCATGGGAGTGCGCAGTTCGTGGCTCATGTTGGCCAGAAAAGCGCTCTTGGCCTTGTTTGCGGCATCGGCGGCTTCCTTGGCACCGGCCAGGGCCAGTTCCACGCGCTTGCGTTCACGGACCTCGCGGCCGAGGCGGCGGTTCCAGGCAATGACAAAGATGACGATCAGGAAGGAGCCGCCGACAAGAGGAACAACCCAGGCCGCGACACTTTTCCAGTTCAGCCCGTGCGATAACCAGCGCTCGTCAATTGCCGCCAGGGTGGCCGAGGGTATCGCTTCCAGGCCCTTGTTCACCAGTGCAAGAAGTTCGGTGTTGTCCTTGAGAACGGCGGCATGAACCGTATCCGAGAACAGCACATGCCCCTGTTGCGCAGCCCCGGTGATCCCGAGCCGGCTCAGCGCAGACGTCATTTCCGGTACCTCGGCGACTGCGGCATCGATCTGTTCCAGCAACAGTCCGGTCAGCAGGTCATCGATGCTCCTGTAACGAGTGAGTTGTTTACCCGGGTATTTCCCGGTCAGGTATTCTTCCTGGAAGGAGCCGCGGATGACACCGACGTCGATATCGGAAAGTCCGTCGTCCGCAACGTTATCCTGCCTGCCCGACTTGAAATAGACGGCTGTCTCTATCTTGAGAAAAGATTCGGAGAAAGCCAGCCAGGTTTCCCGTTCGTGGCTCCAGAAGAGGCCGGAATGAATGTCCGCTTCCCTGGATTTGATCCCACCGAGCGTGTCCAGCCATTTGCTGGTCCGGAACTCGACGTCCCTGCCCACCTGTCGACCCCATTCACGCCAGAGATCCACCAGGTATCCGCCGGGCTTCCCGTCGATACCAATGGTTGAAAAGGGGGCGTAGCTGTCGGAGATGGCGACGATGATTGCGTCCGATGCCTCGCCGGGCATACCCGAAACCCAGCGCCGCTCGATGCGCTTGCGTTCCTCCGGGGAAATGAGTGACATACCCTGGTCGATGAGTTCCAGCATCCCGGCATTGCCAGCCCTGGATGCCACCAGCCAGTCATTCTGGTAGAGCGGGGTCAGGTGGTCGTAGTGGAACTTTGCCAGCATCCCGGCCCGGGCCAGGTAATAGAGTCCGGTCGGCGTGTCCGCGGCAAATACCTTGAGTTCGCCGGACTGGAGCCTGGCCATGATCGTGCTGTAGTCCGGGAAGCCGATAACAGCGTCCGGTGTCACCTGTTGCTTCAGGTAGCCCTCTACAAAGTCTTTTTCGAGAACACCGATCCGGTAGGCCGAGAGCTTTCTGAGTTCATCGGGGATACCGATCGAGTTATGGAAGAAGACATTGGTATCCGTCCTGGTCAGCGCCACACCGTAGTCGAGGAAGCGGTCCCGCTCTGCGTTGAAGAACAGGCCGGCATGCGCATCGACCTTGCCGTCCCGGGTCAGGGCCAGTGTCTCGTTCCATGCAGCACCGATGAAATCGACGGCGATACCGGTTTTCTCGGACCACAGCTTCCAGTAGTCAATAATGATGCCGTTGGGTTGGCCCTGCTCATCGGTGTATTGAAACGGGATGCTGTCTACCGAGTAGGCCACCGAGATGCGTTCGGGAGAACCAGCCAGTAGCGGGGCAGGGCACAGGTATACCAGCACCAGAAGCAACAGCCGGAAGGTGCGTCGGGCCGCTGATGTTGCTGTGTCGCAGGTGTTACTGTCTGTGTTCACGCTGGGCTGATCCTGTTTGTTCCGGTTCATCTTCCGGCTAGAATCCGAATTGTGTCTGGAAACGCAGGTTCCACTGGCCGTCGTCATCACTGGCCAGCCAGCCCAGACTGCCGCTGGGTGAAACGATGGTCCTGTCCAGTGCCTCGAACAGGTAGCCGGCTTCCCCGGAGAACTTCCAGCGGTTGGTCCAGCTGAACGGGAAGTAATTCACGCCGACAGCAAGGGCATTGAAGGTGTCCTGGCTCCCGGGCATGTCGCCGGGGCTGATCAGGTCATAGCGGCCATAGAGTTGCCAGAGTTCGGCGATGAAATAACCCCCCTGGGCCAGCAGGCCGTAATTGCTGAAGTCCTGGCCGACTTTGGGATCCGTCCACAGCCAGGTACCGGACACCAGTGCCTGGTAGCCGTCACCGTTGAAACTGATATCGGCGATCAGCTGCGAGGATTTTTCGGCTGATGTGCCGGTGCTGTTGTCTTTCCAGTCCCGTTGATAAGCACCGGCGAGGCCCAGCAGAATACTGTGTTCACGGCCCCTGCGGCCGACCAGGTCATCCCAGACCGCCCAGTTTTCACCGGCCAGTTGATATTCGTAACGACTGGTCAGCAGGATATCGGCGGTGCTGGTGGACGGGAATTTCTCCTTGTGGCCGAACGCGCCATTGGAAACCCCGAACCAGAGGCGTTGCTTCTTCGCCTGGTAGTGTGGCTGAAAGCCTACTGATGAGCCAACCGCAAAGGTGAAGTCATTGGGGGAAAACTCCAGGCCGAGCACGTCCTGCGCGTACATCCAGTCCTCGCGGGACAGGGCCATGAACTGGGCGCCGACGCGCATACTCCAGTTTTCGTTGAAGTTCCGGTTCAGGTAGCCGACCAGCAGTTCCGCATTCTCGGAGTTGTTCATGTTCAGGCGGAAATGGTAGCTGTACCGGTCGGTATATTTGCCTTCCAGGAAGATCCGGGTGCGGTTCATGGATGTGCCGCGGGAGAAATCATTGCCGCCCGAGGATGAATCACGCCAGTTCATGTTGTAGCGTCCCTGGGTGTAGGCGCCGATACTGAGGCGGAACTGGTCTTCCGCATCACGGATAAAGAAACCGCTGCCACCGGTCTTCGTATAACCCGCGGTGCCGCCCCGCGGGTAGCCGGCTGCAGTATCGACGTCAACCACAGCAGGCTGGTCGGGTTTGCCTGCTGGCTCATGTTCCGTCACTGCCGTGTCGGCAGGCAGTTCTGTCTTTCCGCCGGCCTGGGCCTCCAGCTGTTCGACACGCTCGCGGAGCGAACGAACTTCTTCCAGCAGTTCCCTGATCAACTGTTCCTGCGTTGTCCGGTCTTCCGCCTGCACGCCGGTTGGCACGCACAGGGAGAGGCCAAGTAATACACACGTAAAGACCGGTTTGACTACTACCCTTGGCAGCATGGATGTCCTTTTCTGATCGCCAGCCTGATTGAACGCCAACGCATTCAGTTCAGGATTTTCAGGAGAATTTGCGGGTAAGAATATAGCGGAATCGCTGCGATGGAGATAGTTTTTCCGGTTATTAGCGGTATGATAGTTCCCCATGCCGGCTTTGTTGAGAAAGATTCAGGAAAATATCCGTTACCTGGTTGACCAGGCGTTTGCACGTAAATTTGTCGGGCAGTCCCTGCTGTTTCTGACGCTGGTCGTCTCCGTCACCCTGATCGGCATGACAGCCATGTTTTTCGGGCTGTTCTCGGAAGAAAATGCCGGTATCCGCACCATCCCGCGCGATATTGATCGTGGCGTTCTGGATTCCCTGTGGTGGTCACTGAACCAGGTCATGCGCCTGCCGGGATTCGAAAAGGCCTATGGCGCCACGGTACCGGTTGTGATCTATTCGCTGTTCCTCTCGCTCATGGGCCTGGTGGTCTTCAGTGTGTTGATCTCGCTGATCAACAACACCATGCGCAGCCGCATCGAGGCACTGCGCAAGGGTGATACCCAGGTTCTGGAGCGTAACCATGTACTCCTGCTGGGCTGGAACAACAAGATATTCTCTATCCTGCAACAGCTGGCCCGGCTCCAGCCCGGCGTCAAGGTCGTGATACTCGCGCCGCGGGATATCGACATGATGCAGGAGCAGCTCAGGATAGCCGGTATCCAGCGGGAGCGGATCAAGGTCATCCTGCGCAGCGGAACACCCAGTAATCATGGTGAGCTCGACCGCGTGGCGGTCGACCGGGCGACCAGTGTCATCGTGCTGGCAACCGATGCCGATGACGGTGAGGCGATCAAAACCATCGTCCTGCTGACCGCGCGCCGGGACTGGGCCGGTGAGCCCCCGGTGCTGACCTCCGAGATCGCCCTGGAAAAGAATTTCGAGCTGGCAAAAATTGCGGCGGGGGACCGGCTGCATATCATTTCCTCCAGCCGTATTATCAGCAAGGTGATTGTGCAGGCGGTACGCAATCCCGGGCTGGCGGATGTATATAGTGAAATTTTTTCCCCGGCAGGTAACAGCATCTATGTCCAGTGCATACCAGAGTGCACAGACCGTACGATGGCAGAGATTGCGTATGGACTGCGCAATGCGGTACCCATTGGTGTGACCTGGGAGCAACAACGCGATGGCGCTGTGCGGATTGCCGCCGGTCTTAACCTCGAGCCCGACTACGAGGTTGCCGAAGATGAACAGCTGGTGCTGCTGACGCACGGCCTGCCCGTCAAGTACAGCCATTGCGGGATTCCGGAGTCGCGGATATACCAGGAAGGCGGGTCGATTCCACAAGTGCCGCCCCGGGTGCTGTTGATCGGCTGGACAGATATCCTGTACGACATTCTGCAGGAACTTGATGCGCATGCCTCGTACGGCACCGAAGTCACCATTCTCGCGGACGTCTGCGAGGAGGAAGCGAAACAGGAGGTCGCGGGCCACCAGAGCGGCGAGCTCAGGAATCTTGCGCTGGTGTTCCGGGAGGGTGATGCCGTGATGTCCTCTGCCTATGCGGACATCGACATTTCCGCCTTCCAGAGCATTGTAGTGCTGGCTGACCGGTCTGGCGAGCAGGGGGAGAAGGAGGGTGACGCAGACACGCGCACTTTGCGCATACTGCTGCGCTTGTCTGACCTGCGCAGGCAAAGTGATGCCCGGGTGCATACCGTTGCCGAACTGCTGGATGAAAATAACCGCGACCTGCTCGAGGGCCTTGGCGTGGACGATATCGTTGTCAGCTCCGAAGTTGTCAGTGCCCAGTTGGCGCAGATTGCGGGCCAGGAAGTGCTGGCGCCTATCTACCGGGAGTTGCTCAGTGCCGGCGGTGTCGAGATAAGCCTGCGTCCTGCAGGCGACTATGTGAAACTCGACTGCGACTGTGTTTTCAGCGACCTGATCTATGCAGGCCAGCAGAAAATGGAAATTGCGCTTGGCCTGCGCCTGGCCCGTGAAGGCGGAAAAGTGTTACTGAACCCGTCGCGGCAGACCCGGTGGCGGCTCGGTGAAGAAGACAAGGTGATCGTTCTGGCGCAACAGGTTTACTAGCCTGCCGGCCTGTCCCCGCGCAGGGGGCGGGGCGCCTGGCACTGAACAAGCGGTATCCGCCTTATGTCAGGCAGAACTGCCCAGAAGGCCGCCGATCTTTTCCAGCAGGCGGTTCAGGTTGACGGGTTTGGTATCGTAGTCGTCACAGCCTGCCTCGCGGGCCTTTTCCTCATCGCCGGACATGGCATGTGCGGTCAGTGCAATGACGGGGATGCCTTGTGTGGCCGGGTCCGCCTTGATGCGGCGCGTGGCCTCCCAGCCGTCCATTACCGGCAGACTGAGGTCCATGAGGATGATGTCCGGGCTGACGGAAGACGCCATATCGACGCCTGCCTGACCATCAACGGCAATGAGGACCTCATGCCCCTTGCGTTCCAGCCGGCGCGACAGCATATCGCGGTTCATTTCATTATCTTCAACCAGCAGTATTTTACTCATCGTATTCCTACGCTTTTCCAGATCAATGCAGGAGATCCCCCTGGCTCTGCCGGGGAAGTGCTCAAAGTTTAACAGTATCGGAAATCTCATTGTAACTCCCGGTGGTGAGCTGCCATGCAATACGCCGGGGAGAAGCCATGAGCGAATCGGGGGGGGAGTTTAAATCACGTGCGCTGGAAGTGTAAGTGTCTGTGCTGAAAATCCCTGTATTGAGCGGCTGTCGGGATCAGGGGGCGCTGTGACCGGTATGCTAACCCGTTGAATTACAGGAAGTTGACCGGGCTGAAGTTGAACGCGCATTTTCAGCAGGCCAACAACCCAATGATTGTCTACATGACCTTCAGACAGCCTGGCACATGGAACTCCGCGCTCAGGCTGTAACGTTCATCAAATATGCCGTCACAGTTACTGTCACGAATGACATAGTTCCTGTGGATGTCTGCGTCGTCATCACCCCGGGTATCAACACTCCAGGCCCATAAGTGATCACCGGTTGTCATGCTGAACGCGGTGTCGCCCCGCTCATTGATGTAGCGGCGTACAAGGGTCTCGTTAATACCGTCTCCATCGCCGTCATCGTCGTATTCGTTATGCACGGCAAACCCTCTGAGGCCGGGTTTGAAGTACATGCCTTTTTCTACGCTGGCGGCCGTCGCCACTGCTGCCTGCGGCGGCTTGCTGCAGGCAGCGATGAAGAACCCCGGGAGCAGGGCGGCCAGTACTGTCAGTATGGCCCCGTTAAACGGCCGCATCCCGGGTCCTGTTTTCAGTCGTTGCATATCTGTTATTTCTTCAGTTTGCGGAGATCCTCGATGATTTCTTCCGGCGATTTCTGTGTTTTCTCGCTTACCTTCCTGTACCAGTCCACTTCCTGTTGCGCCAGTTTGAAAAACACATCGTCGTAGACCTCGACAGGAAATTCGTGGGTGCGGAGATTGATCACATACGCATCGAGTTTTTCATCGATATACCGGCGTCGTGTGGCCTGGCGGGTCGTTTCATCCTCGATGTCGTCATAAACTGCATCGCGCATATCCGTGACCTGCACCAGGTGCCAGCCGGCGGGGGACTGTACCGGGTCGCTGATTTCGTCCGGGCCCAGGGCAAAGGTGACGCGATCAAGCTCCGGGAAACCGGTGTCTTTTTTCACCCAGCCGATATCGCCCAGCGTCTTGTCGGCATCCGGTGCGATCGAGTAGTCGGCCACCGCCTGGAACAGGGTGATCTCGCCGCTTTCGATCCTGCTTCTGACGTCACGCGCCTCCTGCTCTGTTTCGAGTACAACCATGCGTACCTTGCGCAGTTCATTGACCATGATCCTGTCGCGGTTCGCGGTGTAATACGCCCTGAGCGTTGCGTCATCGGGCTCCCACTGCCCGAACAGATCGTCCCGGTAAATGTTGATCAGGTGGGTCTTCCGGTATTCATTGATCCGGGCCCGGTACACCGGGTCCTGTTCAAGGCCCGCCTGCCTGGCCTTGAGGGTCATGAGCCGGATGTCCAGCAGCCGGTTCAGGGCCTCCAGCCGGTTTTCCCTGGAGCCCGCATTGCGTGGTGTGCTGAGCGGGATTCTTACCTCTTCCCAGGTGATGTCCTTGCCGTCTATGGTTGCGATCACGTCGCTTGCGTCGCGCACCTGGTCATCTTCCGGGTCCAGTTCCGCCTCGTTGATGATGACCCGTGCGCCTTCCCTCAGCCGGTCATGCAGGGCGTGCATGCGTGCCGTGAACTTCTGCTTGCGCAGTCTGGCTTCGATGCCGGCCCTGACTTCATCGCTGAATTCCGTTCCGGCTGCGATGTGGTTGTCGAAGTAGTCCTGGATCTCCTGTTGCGTGACCTCGATCTCTGCCGAGACGTAGTTGTTTTTGTACACGGAGGCCAGCACGGCATCACTAAAGCGTTGCATGTCCTGCCGGTATTGCGGGGTTTTGTCGACACCGTTTTTGACGGCGTCCAGGTACAGCAGGTTGGCACTGATCATCTTGTCCAGCAGCGTCAGCCGCACCTGGTCGCGCTCCGGTGTGCCGAAGGTCGGTATCGACAGCCCCACGATCGCCGAACTGTTCAGCATGGTGCTGATATAGCTGAAAGTGATGTACTGGTCACCGACCCGGGCGACAGTGTCCCGTGGCGCGCCCGGTGGCGGCGTGGCGATGTCGGCCAGTTGTACTTCAGGGCGTGATTCGTCCGCTGTTGTACCGGTGGCAATGGCGCCGGCCCGGGGCGTAAAGCTGCCGAGAGCCATGGCCAGGCCAAGGGCCGGGAGTGCGAAACGGGATACAGATCGGAATCGGGTCATGGCATTTGCCTTTTGTTCGGTTTGGAGGAAAGTGGGGGGGAAGTGTCTTCCCCTCCACGTGCCTTTAGCCTGCCTGTTACCAGCCGCAGGTCGATCCGGCAAGGTCGTTGGAGACCGACACCCACAGTGACTCGGTCACACGGCCCTCGGTCAGGTGTTCCTTCCACTCTTTCTCGTTGCAGGCGACCTTGGTGCTCTCATTGCCGTGGCAACCTTCGCACACCGTGACGAGCGGGTCTTCACCCGTGCCCTCACCGGCATGGTGGCCGCACAGCTGGAGTTCCACCTGGTCCATGAGTTTGCGTGATGCCCGTCCTTTCATGGCATGCTGCAGCCATTCCTCGTCGTAGGTGTCACTGCCGCCTTTCATGGAAGCGCAGACTTCGTCGGTCTCGTCCTTGTGGCAGTTCTGGCACCAGTCCCGGGTGGGGTCGTGCTCGTCGGTGAAGGTATGCATCCAGCCAACCGCACGGTCGAAGTTCCTCCTGACTTCGCCACCGTCGTATACCAGGTTATCGACACGGTCATGCACGCCCGACTTGTTGACACGGTGACAGGTCTGGCACTTCAGCGGGCCGTGCGAGTCGTCCGCGTTCCACTGTGCCGCCTGTGCGTAACTGGTGGTGTCGATGTTTGCCGTGACCGGGTACAGGCCATGGATGGATTCATGGCAACCCTGACAGGTGATATCCCGGTGACCACGCGTGTAGCGCATCAGTGAAGCCTTGCGCGGATAGTTGAACGGCGGGTAGTTGCTGATGTTGCCGCTCTGTTCCACGTACGGGGCCGCATGGCAGTCCGCGCAGTGCGGTTCACCCGGCGACAGCCAGTGGTCGCGTCCGTCGGTGGCTGCCGACATCGGTACCGGTACCGCCAGTGATCCGGACGGCAGGTCCTGCTGGGCAGCGCTCACGCAGTCCGGCGTGGTG
>DRNU01000156.1 GCA_011374975.1 Gammaproteobacteria bacterium
CTATGTCCCTCAGATACACTGCCGCGACAACCTGATTTCGTAGCAAAGGAGTTGCTATGTCAAGACGCACAAGGACGTACCTTCCCGGCTTTCCCTACCATATTGTGCAACGCGGCAATAACCGTGAGGCCTGTTTCGTCGCCACTGAGGATTACCAGGTCTATCTAGAACTGTGGACCGAATGCGCAAATCGTTACGGCGTCAGCATCCATGCATGGTGCCTGATGACCAACCATATCCACTTTCTGGTTACCCCCGAGCGGGCCGACTCCATTTCCTTCGCAATGAAGGTGATCGGCAGTCGCTATGCGCAGTACTTCAACAAAGCCTACAAACGCACCGGAACGCTGTGGGAAGGTCGCCACAAATCCAGTCTGGTGCAAAGCGAACGCTACCTGCTCACCTGCATGCGATACATCGAACTCAATCCGGTGGCAGCCGGTATGGTCGACAAGCCTGAACAATATCGCTGGTCCAGTTATCTTTCAAATGCCTGGGGGGAGCCGGGGATCATCACAAGGCACGACGAGTACTTGAGGCTGGATCGCGATGAAGAAAGGCGACTTCATCGCTATCGGGCATTGTTCAGCTCGGCAATCGATGCCGATGATATTCATGTCATCAAATCCGCGGCAAAGTACAACCGTCCTGTCGGAGACGATCGATTCTGTGAACAAATCTCTGCCAGATACGGTATCGAATTTCCACGACAAATACGTGGACGACCGAGAAACGAGGGTGATGGTTAAAAAATAATCGCTACGTCCCCTTTTAAGACTTGAACTGAGCCGCGTTTAGGCTGAGACTCTGCCCCTATGTCTGCTGCTTTTGTTCACCTTCGTTTACACACCGAATACTCGCTGGTCGACGGCATTGTCCGGGTCAAACCGCTGATGAAGGCAGTGGCTGAGACGGGCATGCCGGCGGTGGCGATGACCGATCAGAGCAACCTGTTTGCGATGGTGAAATTCTACACCGCGGCGATGGCCGCCGGGGTCAAGCCCATCATCGGCGCCGATGTCCTGCTGCATAATGAAAAGGAACCGGGGCAGCCGGATCGACTGGTGTTACTGTGTAAAGACCGGGTGGGTTACCTGAATCTGTCACGCCTGATTTCCCGCGCCTATACCGAGGGGCAGCAACTGGGGCGGCCCATGCTGCAACGGGACTGGCTGGCGGGCAACACTGACGGTCTGATTGCGCTGTCCGCCGGACGCGAAGGCGATGTGGGACTGGCGCTGCTCAGTGGCAATATTGATGTTGCGCGAACGGCGCTGGCCCGCTGGAAAGCATGCTTCCCCGGGAGTTTCTATCTGGAGCTGCAACGCACCGGTCGGGAAAATGAGGAAGACTATCTGCATGCGGCGGTGAAGCTGGCGCTTGAAATGGATGTGCCGGTGGTGGCGACCAACGATGTGCGTTTCCTCACAGCATCAGAATTCGAGGCTCACGAGGCGCGGGTCTGCATCAATCAGGGGCGGGTGCTGGATGATCCCCGCCGCCC
>DRNU01000157.1 GCA_011374975.1 Gammaproteobacteria bacterium
CGTTCGCGAACGAGTGTGACAACGCTGTGACAAATAATCAGTCAGGAACCCATACAGGGGGTGTCGTGGTTCCTAACTGATTGATTTGATTGGTGGGCGATACTGGGATTGAACCAGTGACCCCTGCCGTGTGAAGGCATTCTGAGGAGCAGAAAAGGCAAGCAAAAGCAACGGCTTAACGTTCACAAGTCATTGTTCCATAAGTTAAATTATCAATTTTAGTGTTACCGGCACGATACTGGGTGTATACTACTTAAATACGATTTCTGTATTTAACCTTGTATTTAAGTAAATTCCAGCGAGGTAACAGGCCATGACCACAAACGCCACTTCCAACGCCCGGCAGGGCGGTAGCCGGCTCCTCACCAAGGCCGATGTAAAGAAGGCAGAACCCAAGGAACAGCCCTACGTCCTGTATGACAGCCGGCTGCCTGGTCTGTTTCTACGGGTGCAGCCGTGGGGGGCTGAAACCACCGGTGGCAAGCGACGTGGTGGGAAGAAAAGCTGGGTCATCAGGTACCGGCACCCCGAGACCGGCAAGCACACCACCATGACCATCGCTGATGCCCGCGTGATCACGCACCCTGACAAGGCACGGGAGCTGGCGAAGAACGAGCTGGCCGAGGTCCTGACCACGAAGGAGACGCCTGTACACAAGCGCCGCAAGGCACGACAGGCCCATGACGCCAAACGGACAGAGCAGCGCCGGGCAGCAGGGCGCACCCTGCGCAAGTTCCTGACCGACGAGTACGGCCCCAAGTACCTTGCCCAGCAGCGCAGTGGTGATGCCACCGAAAAGCGTCTGCTGGCGGCATGGGCTGATATAGCGGATATGGATATGGCCACCCTGACCCTGAAGGACGCTGACCGGGTGAAGGCCAGGCGGTTGAAGAAGGTGAAGCCACAGACAATTCAGCGTGACTGGAACGCCCTGAGCAAGCTGTTGAACCAGGCCGTGGAATGGGGCGTGCTTGAGGTGAACCCCCTGAGCCGGTTCAAACGCCCGAAGGTTGAGGATGACAAGCGGGTACGCTACCTTGGCCAGCACGATGACCGTGAAGACATACGCGACGAAAACGGCAAGAAGGTGGGGGAGCGTGCCCGCTTCATGGCGGCGCTGGAAGACAAGAAGACCCCTGAATACCTGCGCGTCATGACCCTGCTGGCGCTGCACACTGGCTTGAGGCGTGGCGAAATCTTCGGGCTTGAGTGGAAGGCGGTGGACCTTGCCAGGCGGCAGATAACCGTCACGGCAACAACGACCAAAACAGCCCGCAAGCGGCACATCCCCATGAATGAAACCATAACCGGCGTGCTGAAGAAGTGGCGCAAGGGGAAGGGTAAGGTGACCAACCTGCGTGGCCTGGTCTTCGTCAACCCCGAGACCGGCGAGCAGTTCACCACGGTAAAAAAAGCATGGGCCAGCATGGTTAAGCGTGCCCGGGTAACCGACTTTACGATGCACGACTGCCGGCATGACTTCGCCTCACGGCTCATACAGGCAGACGTGAACCTGTACCGGGTCAAGGAACTGCTGGGCCATAGCAGCATCGAGCTGACACAGCGTTACGCACACCTGGCCCCTGATTTCCTGGCGGAAGCCGTGGAGAAGCTGTGATGGCCAAGAATAAAAAATGGCATTTTGATGGTGACCAGTCCCGCGAAGAACACCTTGTGAACCGTGTTCTATTCGCGGAGTGGGTTGGTAGGCACAACCAAACCCCTTTCCAGCAGATAAAAGCAGCAAGTAAGAAGCGTCGACCCCAGCCGCCTACACTGCTGGCGACGGAACTGAAAAAACGCTACACCCATCAGGAGCCTGTATCCAAAGACGAGTTTATACACTGCCTTGAAAAGTTAGCGGGCGACACCCATGATGACGCTGGGTACATAGAGACTCATGAACTAAGTCAAGCATTGATGGAATTGAAAAGCTCAGGTACATATAAAAAGAAATGGGACTTTAAGGCAACTAAGATAACAATCAGCGATCCTGAAACGGATAGAACAAAAACATTAACATTGGACTCCCTGTACCGAAACTACAAAAGACTGTTCAAAAATAAAAAATAAATCGCCAACCCCCTGTGTGCTAACGCGTTAGCGTACAGGGTAGCAGTGTTCAATACCTCTGTATTCAACCAAACAGAGGTATTAAGCAATGGCTGACAAACCAACCGAACGTTCACCCGAACGGGCGCTGTCAATTAACCAGGTGGCAGACGCCACCACCCTGACCCCCTACCTGATCTACAAGGAAATGGACGCCGGATTGCTTCCATTCAAGCAGGTAGGGCCACGCCGGGTTGTGCCTGTTGAAGCCTTTAATGACTGGCTGCGTCAGAGGACAACCACCAACAGCAACGCTGTCCATCCTGCCATTTGCGGCCTGAAAATCATCGGTATCGATTCGCCGGTTGCTGCTGCCCGTTGCCGGGTATCCGATGGGGTGGCAGAAAGGTGGTGGAGTGGTGCCGTCAAACCAACAAAAAAACGTGAGCCGTTGCTGTGGGAGCTGCTACATCACGCCCATAAGGAAGCCACCAGGCTGCTGGGCAAGGACCTGCAAAACACCTCCCGTACCCCCGAGGAATTTATCAACATCGCGCTGGCTATCCGCACGGCAGGCGTGCTGCTGGCCGATGCCGGTTATGAGGTGGAAGGGCAGGACGATGACTGACAAACGCGCCCTGAATGAGAAGGAGGCCGCCGAGTACATTGGCTTCTCGGTCGCGTTCCTCCGTCTTAACCGCAACTACGACAACCACCCGCCCGGCAACCGCCTGCCTGGTCCCAGGTTCGTGCGTATCAGGAACAGGCGTGTCCTGTACTACCGGGAAGACCTCGATGCCTGGCTTGACGGGTTGAAGCAGGAGCAGGAAAACGCATGAAGGACATGCCCCACCAGATCACCCTCGCCAAGCAATGGCTGGCCCGCCAGCGCCCGCGCAAGTACATCAACCAGCGGATCAGCAGCTATGGTCTGAAGCACCTGGCTGAGCGCTGGCACCGGGCACAGGGCACCATGCCTGGCACCGACTGCTACGTGTCGAACGATGCGCTCATCGCGGCGGCACGGCAGCTTAACTATGACGTGAAACCGATCCCGGGTTCACCGAACGCCTGCCTCAACATTGAAATCCGGGAAAGGCCATGAACAAGTCCGATGCACGTAAATTTATGGTTGCCGACCTGAAACGCTCCGGCCTGACCACCAAGGACATCGTGTGCAGCCCTCTAACCGGGGATGAAGGGATAGTGCTGATGTACGGCAACAGGCCAGGCAAGCCGGTCCGAGACAACCCACCACCGGCTGGTTACATCATCCCTGCGCCTGATATTAACGGCAACATCCCCGACCCTAAAACAGGGCGCTGGCGTATCCGCTTTATGGAACCCTGGTGTCCGAACGACAAGGACCCGGCAAAGTACAGGGGAAAGGCAGGCGCAAAACCGTACCTGTACTTCCACAAGGGTGTTGACTGGAAAAAGCGGTTCGCCGATCCGGGTTGTGGAATTTACATAGTGGAGGGTGAGAAGAAAGCCGCCAAGCTATGCAAGTCGGGGTTCCCCGCCATCGGTATCAGTGGTGTCTGGAACTGGATGAAAGACGGCAACCCAATAAACGAGATTCGCAGCCTGCCGTGGGCCGGTCACCCCGTCAACATCGTCTTCGACAGCGACAAGCAGACGAACCCGAACATCATGGACGCCGAGCGCGAGCTGGCCGACTTCCTGATTGATCAAGGCGCGGTGCCCTATGCTGTGGAGCTGCCCACCCTGAACGGGTTTGACAAAACCGGCGTGGACGATTTCCTTGTCCACCACAAGGGGCGGGGTAAGACCAGGTTCATACAGCTGCCGAAGACCGGCCTGCTGATGCCAGAAGGTGGTACAGCCGCCGACCTGCTGAAAGAGAAGATACCCGAACCATACTGGGCCGTGCCGGGTTTGATACCCGAGGGCGTGACCCTGCTGGCAGGGGCACCCAAGGCAGGCAAATCCTGGGCAGCACTGGAAATCGGTATCGCTGTTGCCAGTGGCACCAAGGCGTTCGGCCAATACCCCGTTAACCGTAGTGAGGTGCTGTACCTTTCCCTTGAGGACACACCCAAACGCCTGCAGGGGCGCATTGCCATCCTGTCCCATGCCGGTAAACGTGCCGTGTCGCATCTCCACCCGCGTACCACCTGGCCAACGATGGAAGGCCACTGCTTCAAGGCGCTTGAGACCCACCTGAAACAGCACCCGAATACGAAGCTGGTCATCATTGACGTGCTGGAAAAGGTGCGTGGTCAGCGAACGGCATCTGAGTCTGTCTACAGCCATGAATACAACACGATGGCACCCATATCCGCGTTCGCCCGCAAGCATGGGCTGGCAATCATTGTTATTCACCATACCCGCAAGGGGCGTGATAACGACGACCAGCTGAATGACGTCAGTGGCACCACGGGTCTCAGTGCGGCGGCGGATACGATCTGCGTTATGCGCAAGGCAGGTATCAACTCCCAGCTCGATGACGCCACCAGGACCTGGTACGCCCGTGGCCGTGACATTGACGAGATTGATTTTGCCCTGTCACTGGATATTGGGAACAAGGGTGGGTGGAGTTATCTCGGTGACACCTGGCGTGTGCAGGCCAGTGAAACCCGCCAGCAAATCCTGTCAGCAATGGATGGCAGCTCGACCGACAAGCGACTGACCCCGAAGCAGATCGAGGAGGCGACGGGTATTCCCAACAGGAACCATAAGCTGGCAAACATGCTTCGCCGCATGAAGAACGATGGTTTCATTGAGGGTAGCGGTGTGGATGGGTACTACGTGCCAGAACCTTCGCCTCTTGCCCACCGGCTGGATGGCAACCGCCCCCCAAAGAAGGGTGAAAGGGGGCAGCCGTGACTATCTATACACACACACACTATATATTTTTGGTGTGTATATGTCTGTGTGTGTGTTGGGTGTACCCCCTGTACCCCCTGTACCCGGCGTACCCGATGTACCCGGTGTACCCCAAATGGTGGCGGGTACAGGGGTACACCGGGTACACCAGGTACACACCCCCACCCCTGCTGTGTAAATACACAGCTACCCCCAGCGGCATAAATTTATATCGAGGCTGAGCCTATGGAATTGAGAGACAGGGTTAACAGGTTGTTGCTCCAACTGGTCAGCACACCGGGCAAGGTCTGGGTTGTCATGGATGAGGAAGGCTGGTTGCGACTGATTCCCCATGAACGAGTAGTCGGCTGCTACACCAGGGAAGCGACAGCGGACATGATCATTGAAGACGTGGAGGCAATGCTTTCTCATCTCAAGGCACATGGGAGGGGCGGGTGAAATTCCCAGGAACGGAGTTCTCCGCCACCGCGCACAAAACTTTTTTTGCGTGTTGTCAAAAATGAAGAGGCATGAAAAACATGGTTGCTAGACGTGGAGGCAGGAAACGCCTGCCAGAGAAGGTGAAGGAACTTAAAGGCACGGCCCGCAAGGACCGCCGCCCATCGGGGCCAGGTCCTGATGGACAGAAGCCGGTCATGGTGGGATCAGTTTCACGGCGGGCACAGGAAATCATGGACCGGCTGATGGGCTGCGTCGATGACCTCGACTATCTCGACAGTCACCATGCCGATGTCTACCTGCTGGCTGCCGTCCGGCTTGAGCAGGTCGAGAAGCACTATGACTTCCTGAAGAAGAACGGCTACACCTATACCAACGTGTCACGGTACGGCGGCAAAACCATCAAGCCCCGGCCCGAGGCCACGATGCTCAACCAGGCATTGCGGCACGCGCATTCACTGCTGGCCGAGATCGGCCTGACCCCCAACGCCATGAGTCGAATCATGCGGTCATCAAGCACTGACCCTGATGCTGACAACCCATGGAAAGACATTTAACGAGAGGACAAAGTTATGAGTAAAACAGATGAACTGCTTAAGACCCTTTACAACAACCTGGTCAGCCTGGTCGGTGAGGGTCTCAAGGGTCTGGAAACGATGGACCCTGATCTCAAGAAAACGATTGGTAACCGACTGGTCAGCAATCAGGACGGCATCAGGCTGACCATCGACATGGTGCCATTATCGATAAAGGCCGACCTGGTGGTTGACGGCGGTGATGAGGTTGTCCGTCTCTTTTCGGTTGAACCGACCAGCGATAACGTCGTTCAGTTCGTCCACTAGGCCAGCTGTGTGCGGTGACCTGCCAACACGGTAAAATTGCTTTGTTTGAGATTGATTCATTCTCCTCCTTCGGCGGTTTCGCTTTACCGCCAACTGGTTCCCCGGCCTTCTGTGCCAGCGCAGCGGGTCGGGGGTCAACCAGTTCGATGTTTGTCTTGCCAGCGAGACGCATCACCAGCGGCATGGTCATGTGACCGTGCTTATTGGTGCGTGCGCTGCTGCGTCTACGCACCTCCGTTAACGTGTAAAGAGGTGTTTACCATGAAACCAATGCACTTGATTGATATGACCGCCCTGTGGCTGCTGGATAGCCTGGGCGCCGCTGTTTACAACAACCTGCAGCTGTCCAAGGAAGCCGTCGAGGACAAGATGCGTGACCTGCATCGCCAGGCCGAGCTGATTCAGGCCGAGGCTGACGCCGCCCACCGGCCACTGACCGATGCTGAACAGGCACGTATTGACCGCATCTACGACCAGTTCCACGGCTACGAGCTTGAGCTGGCGACGTATCAGCGGCAGGGCCGGCTGACCCAGCCTGACGATATGGCCAGCGACCACCACCCCGGCAATCCTGGCGGTGTGTCCTACGCGTCTGCGGCCCCTTCGCAGCCGGGTGGCGCATGGTTCGAGCAGATGTTTGGCTCCGTTCGTGGCCAGAACCATGGGTTCAGCGGTATCGGTGATTTCATGTCGGCGCTGGCCGGTGTGGCGGAGGGTCGGCCTGATAACCGGCTGCACGCCTACCGCCCACCGATGAATGCGGGCATGACCGAGGGCACCGGTGCCAGTGGTGGCTTCCTGGTGCCGCCGCAGCTGATGGCTGACATCCTCGGCCCGGCGTTCGTGGAAAGTGGCGTGCTGAGCCGGGTCAACACCCTGCCCATGACCAGCAGCGCCCTGAGCGTTGCCGGGTTCAACACGCTGGACCATACCGGTGGTGCCATTGCCGGCCTGACGCTAAACTGGACGGGCGAGGGTGATACCCTGGCCAGCCAGACGCCGAGCCTGAACGATGAAATGCTGAAGGCGAAGAAGGGTTCGGTGCTGGTGCCGGTGACCAACGAACTGCTGGCCGACGCCCCTGCCGCCAACATCCAGCTGGAGCAGATTCTGCGGCAGGCGGCCCGGTTCGGACTTGAGCAGGCGGTACTGACCGGCAACGGCGCCGGACGCCCGCTGGGTGTTATCAATGACAAGGCGCTGATCACGGTTGCCAAGGAGTCAGGCCAGTCGGCTGACACCATTGTCTACGAGAACATCGTCAACATGGTGGCTCGCCTGCATCCCAACCTGCTGCCCGGCGCTGTCTGGATAGCGAACCCGACCACCCTGCCGATGCTGCTGACCCTGCAGTTCCCGATCACCGACCCGACCAATGGCATCGTGGGTGGGAGCCAGGTGCCACTGACCGGCGACGGTCAACCGGCTGGCATGTACCGGCTGCTGGGCCTGCCGCTGGTGTTCAGCGAAACCGTGCCGGTTCTGGGCGACGCTGGCGACCTCGTGCTGGCGAACTTCAACGAGTACATGTTCGGCCTGCGGCAAGACGCGCAGATCACGGTGTCCCAGCACCTGAAGTTCGACGAGGACCGGACGGTGTTCCGCCTGATCCTGCGGGCCGATGGTCAGGGCCGGTGGAATGCGCCCATGACGCCGCTGACCGGTAGCACGCTGAGCTGGTGCGTGCAGCTGGCGGCTCGCGCCTGATAGTCGTACCAGGAGTACCCTGCCCCTGTAACGGGGGCAGGGTTTTTATTGGTTGCTGCAAAATTACTGTTTATTCTAACAGTGCAAAAAAATCTATGTATGCATTGACTGTTTCAATGAAGTGGTTCAAAATTCAATACAACCCAAGATGTTGTGGAATCTGTGAGGTTGAGGCCCTAGATGTAGAAGCAATTTTGTGGGGATATTACGAAAATTTCAGCTATCGAAGGAGAAACGAAGATGGGCAGTAAGAATAGCCACCCTGGTTACAGGGATTCGAAAAACGGCCAGTTTGTTACGGAGAGGGTGGCGAAACGCCGCCCCGCCACCACTCAGAAGGAATCTATCCCGAACCCTGGTCGTGGTGATACTGGGCGCTCAGGTAAGGGCAAGAGGTAGCGTAGCCCGACGCCCTGCCATGGACGGCGGGGTTTAACGAATTAGGCTGGATCAATGCGGAGCGTCAATCTCCATTGTTGTCTACAGTGTCTTGTTGTTCTGTAAGGTACCAGTAATCAATGTTGAGATTGCGTGCATTCTCACAGCCGAGTAAAAAGTAATCGCCCTTGATTCGATAGTAGCGAGGATCACTTTCTAAATCCTGTCGTTGTTCCCCATTTCCCTCTTGGTCTTGATCGGCAGAAAGTTTCCGCCTGTATGTTTGTGCTAACGTTAGACGGGCTAGATCGCCGCGACTATCCAGGTCGTAGTCCACAACAGTCCCGACATAAAGAAACGTATCATGATTAGTATCGACAACTGCGGAAACTGATACAAAGTCGACCTCACTAGGGTTTTCACATTCATCCGTGAATTCCATGACTTCGCCGGTTAAAAGGTAGTGCCATTGATTGTTAAAACGTAAGAATTGGTACTTTTTATCTAGGTTGTGTTGCCTAATTCGCTTATGTAATACAAAGCCGAACCATGCCGAAACGATATAAAGTGAGCTGAAATAAAGCAATACCTTTCCTGGATGATCAGTGATGGCCGCTATCGCTTTCAGTCGCATTCCACTATCACTGTAATCGCCCATCAATAAAAAAATGACTGACTCAAGGTCGGTGTGGAAGCCGTGATATTTACCAATATAGTTAGAGAGAGTAACCCACAATACATTGAGTATAGCTGCGTAAATTAGTATCCGGATTGCTTCACGACTGAAGGGTGGGAAGTTCTGCGGAAGAACAAGTTCTTTTGCGATTCTTCCATTATAGTTGCTTCTAAGGAGTAGACCGGGGAGTAGCAATATAAAAAACAACAGCGCCTGAAAGGCAAGGTTCATTGTTTTACTTTCGGAGTTTTAGCTAGCTTTTTTCGTAGTGCGCATGGTAGCAGGCGCCGCCGTAGTCACTTTGTAGTGTCGGTCGCCAACCGTAAATCGCCCATCTTTGCCGCGAACGACGTAGTTCATTAATTTACTACTCGCTTCATGATCATCGAAGATGCGCCTTGCTTTAGAGGAAATTTTACCTTTCATATTTCAACGCCCTTTCTTAGGCATTTAAGCGGCTGAGTCACCGCAAACTTGACTAATCATATACTAATTATACCAGCTTCGCGGGCTACGATCAGCGTGTGCATGGTCGCCTCCTTGTCTTGTTGTGCTGGTGGATACGGGACTGTACAGGAAAACCAACCACCCGGCACCCTGCTGCATCTACCGGCAGGGCTGCGCCAGCGACCCGTACAGCGGCTTGCCGGGCCGGGCGGGGTGGTGTAGGCCAGCTCTACCAGGCAACAGGCAGCCAGATGGCCTGTAGATGGGGCTGGTGCTGTATTTAACCTTGTATTTAAGTAGCCGAAAATAAAAAACCGCCCGAAGGCGGCTTGTAAGTTGTTGATTTTGGTGGGCGATACTGGGATTGAACCAGTGACCCCTGCCGTGTGAAGGCAGTGCTCTCCCGCTGAGCTAATCGCCCTTATAAGGTTGGGAAGCGGATTCTAGAGCCTTTCGCCCTGTAAAATCAATCCTGTACCAGATTCAGGCGATGCATCCGCCGCCACAGGGTGCTGCGGTCGATGCCCAGCAGGCGCGCGGCCTGGGCGCGGTTGCCGTTGCTCTGTTCCAGCGCATCGAGTATTTCCTTCTTGTGTGGGTCGGTTTCGTGCTGGTGTTTGCCGGTGGCCGGTCGGGCTGTGCTGTTGCTGTCGTGCCGGTAGTGGCGGATGGCGTAGGGCAGGGCGCTGGATTTCACGCGCCCGTTCTTGGCCAGGATCATGCCGTGTTCGACGGCGTTGGAGAGTTCACGCACATTACCCGGCCAGGGGTAGTCCATCATCAGCTGCATGGCGTCCGCTTCGCACTCGAGGTTGTCCGGGTAGCCGCGGCTGACCAGTTTGTCGCAGATGTAGCGGATCAGCAGCGGGATATCGCCCGGGCGGTCGCGCAGGGCGGGGATTTCCACCGGTATCACGGCGAGCCGGTAGTAGAGGTCGGCGCGGAAGCTGCCTTCGTCGACCAGCTGGCGCAGGTTCTGGTTGGAGGCGGTGATGAGGCGTATGTCTACGTTGACGTTTTTATCCGAGCCGACCATCTGGAAGCATTGTTCTTCCAGCGCCTTGAGCAGTTTGGGTTGCAGGTGCAACGGCAGTTCGCTGATCTCGTCCAGGAACAGGGTGCCGCCACTGGCGACCTGCATGCGGCCGCGGCGGTCCTGGGTGGCGCCGGTGAAGGCGCCCTTGATGTGGCCGAACAGCTCGGACTCAAGCAGCGCCTCGGGGATGGCGGCGCAGTTGATTTCGACCAGGGGTCCGGCACTGCGTTCGCTCTTCTGGTGGATCATGCGCGCCAGCAGGCTCTTGCCGGTGCCGGATTCGCCTTGCAGCAGGATAGAGGCCTTGGTCGGGGCGATGTGTTCCATCATCGCGGTGATCTCGATCATGCGCGGATCCTGGGTGATCATGCCGGAACTGCGGTTGTCGTCGAGCACGGCCTGCAGGCGGCGCCGGTCGGTGACATCCGCCATCACCATCAGGCGGATCGGGTCCGGCTCGCCGGGAACCGGCACAGTGGTGGAGTTCACTTCCAGGAAGCGCGTGGTGCCGTTGCGGGTGATGCGTTGTTCGAAACGGTGGTGGTCGATGGGGTTGTTGTCCGAGACCAGGCTCTTGCGTTTGCCACTGGGCAGTGCCGGCAGAGAGCTGCACAGGTCGAAGCCGGTGTATTCACAGATGTCGCGCACCGAGTCGAACGGCGGGTGTCCCAGCATCTCGTCGGCGGCCGGGTTGTGAAACAGGATCTTGCCTTTGTAGTCGGTAAGAATAACGCCTTCGTGGATGTGCGAAATAACCGCATCCATTAAAGGTGTAAATTGCTCCAGTGCATTCACTAAAGCACCTCCTTCCTTTTATGATTATCGCTTTCGTCTAAAGCCATCTCGAACGTTTTTGTTGCCCCCGTTGCGGTTCGGATGCTTCGCGGTCTCGATACATATGCTACTTATATTACATTGTAGCCAGTAAATACAGGTTAGCGTGCAACGCTTAGTGTTGCAGTCCATCAAAAGCGTTGCAGATGTGTTGCAGCGGTGAAACAGGATGTTGAAATTAATGTATATCAACTAGTAAGGCATAAAACGTAAGGTAAAGTATTATAAAATTGTTGCATCTAAACATTCGGCTATAATTAAAATAATCTATTAAATACAACTAGATATGAGTTGGTACGTAGATTGCAATGAGTCCCTCAAAACCCCCTGCCCACAAGAATAGCTGACATTCAGCATCAGTTCAGGGAGTTAAATCACTGTGTTGAGGAGACAATCCGTGGCGTCACTATGTCAACAACTCTATGTGCAGGGGCGTAGTTACTTGCATTCCTGCTCTACTGGTCTGCAACGGGTGCGTCGTCATCTGACGTCAGTTTTATCCGCTGCACTGCTGAGTTTTTCCCTGGGTATGCTGAGCCAGCCGGTGCTGGCGCAGGGTGCACAAATTGTCACGGTCGGCGCCAGCAAGTCGGCCAGTGCCGTCACCCTGGGTGGTACCGTGGTCGCTTTCAAGGAAGTCACCATGACGGCGCAGATCCCGGGCCGGGTCGAGTTCATTGCCGGGACCGAGGGCGACAGTTTCAAGAAAGACGACATCCTGGTGGCCATCGACGACGATGACCTGCTGGCCAAGCGTCGCGCCGCGGTCGCGCAGTACAACAACGCCTCGGCAGCTATCTCAAATGCCCGCGTCCAGTATGACCGCGAGCTGTGGTCACCGCAGAGCCGCAGCATTACCCGCTCCGGCGGTATGGGCATGCCCAGTATGTTCGACCAGATGTTCACCCAGCCCTTTTCACAGGCCATGCCGGGTAACTACGGCGGCGACCGTTACGTGGACCGCCAGGCCGACCTGTACGGCTACGGCACCCAGCTGACCCAGGCGCAGAACCAGTTGCTCACCGCCAAGTCCGCTATAGAGGAAATCGACGCCAAGCTGCGTGACACACGTTCTTTCGCACCTTTCGACGGTGTGATCATCCGCAAGATGGTGGAAGAGGGTGATACCGTTCAACCCGGTCAGCCGCTGGTGGTATTTGCTGACCTGACCTACCTGCAGGTGGAAGTCGATGTACCCATGCGCCTCATGTCGGGCCTGAAGAAGGGCATGCTGATCCCGGTCAAGATCGATGTTGGTAACCTGCGTGTCGATGCGCGCGTGGCGCAGATTTTCCCTTCCGCCGATCCCGAGCGGCATACCGTGAAGGTCAAGTTTGACCTGCCACTTGATGTGCCGGGCGGCCCCGGCATGTATGCCGAAGTCATGATCCCCGACAATTCGACGGCTACCGGTGATGTGCCGGTGATCCCGGACAGCGCAGTGTTGTGGCGTGGCAGTCTGCCCGCCGTCTATGTGGCCACTGATGACAACCGTACCGAGTTGCGTCTTATCCGCCTGGGTGAGTATGTCAGCGGTAACCAGGTGGCGGTGCTTTCGGGCCTGAAAGTCGGCGAGCGCATCTATGCAACGCCGCCGGCCGGTGCCTCGTCGGACTGGAACAAGCGTCCCCAGCAATAATCTGACCGGATCGGTAAAAACATGACGGACAAGACAGAAACGACTGAAGAAAACAGCACCGGGCCGGAGCACGCGGAGCCGGGTATCGAAGTGCTGGAGGCCCGCGACCGGGAAGAGGTCGAGAACAAGCATCTCGGTATCGCCGGCCGCATCGCCTGCACCTTTATTGACTCGCCGATTTCGCCCTTGTTGATGGTGGCGACCCTGTTCATCGGCCTGCTGGGCCTGATGTTCACACCGCGCCAGGAAGACCCGCAGATCTCGGTGCCGATGATCGATGTCTTTGTGCAGTACCCGGGCGCATCGGCGGAGCAGGTCAGCAGCCTGGTGACCGAGCCGCTGGAACGCATCCTGTACCAGATCCCCGGTGTGCGGCACGTCTATTCGGCAAGCCGGCGCGGCCAGGCCATGGTGACGGTACGTTACAAGGTCGGCGAACCGCTCGGCCCGTCCATCGTCAAGGTGCACGACAAGATCCAGTCCAATATCGACAAGATCCCGCCCGGCGTCTCCATGCCGCTGGTGAAGCCCAAGGGCATCGATGATGTGCCGGTCGTAACTATCACCCTGTCATCTGACAATGTTGACGACGCCGCGTTGCGCACCCTGGGCGTGGACGTGTTGCAGCACTTGCGTGAAGTGCCGGATACCGGCCAGGGCTTTGTGGTCGGTGGCCGTGCCGAGCAGGTCAAGGTGGAAGTGCAGCCGGAGCGGCTGGCGGGTTACGGTCTGACCCTGGACCAGGTGGCACAGACCATCTCCGCCGCCAACCAGCAGGTGCCTGCGGGTTCGGTGGAAGCCTCGAATTCAGCCTTCTCGGTCTACACCGGTGCTTTCCTGCGCAGCGCGGATGAAATCTCGCGCCTGGTGGTCGGTATCCATAACGGTGTGCCGGTGTACATCCGCGATGTCGCCAAAGTTTCCCACAGCCCCGAGGATGCGCACCGCATGGTGGGTTACTATACCGGGCAGGCGTCCGAAGACGAGCTGGGCGCGGACGGTGAACCGGCGGTGACCATTGCCCTGGCCAAGAAAGTCGGCACCAACGGCGTGACGGTGGCCAACGAGATTCTTGCCAAGCTGGATACCCTGCGCGGCCACCTGATTCCTGACAACGTACGCGTCAGTATCACGCGTGACTACGGTAAAACTGCCAACGACAAGGTCAACGAACTGCTGCTGGCTCTGTTCCAGGCTGCCCTCGCCGTGGCGGTGCTGTGCCTGGTCGGACTGGGTTTCCGCGCCGCATTCGTGGTCATCACCGTTATCCCGATCGTTATTCTGATTACTGTGTGGTCGGCCTGGGTGCTGGACTACACCATCGACCGCGTCAGCCTGTTCGCGCTGATCTTCTCCATCGGTATCCTGGTCGACGACGCGACCGTGGTGGTGGAAAACATTTTCCGGCGCTGGATGGACGCGGGGCGCACCACGGTGGGTATTGCCATCGACGCGGTGCGCGAAGTGGGTAACCCGACTATCCTCGCCACCCTGACGATTATCTCTGCGCTGCTGCCGATGGGCTGGGTGAGCGGCCTGATGGGGCCTTACATGCGCCCCATCCCGGTACTCGGCGCCTCGGCCATGTTCTTCTCGCTGGTGGCGGCCTTTATCTTTACTCCCTGGTTTGCGGTGCGCATGCGCCCGTCGAGCCTTGCCGCCTTCAGGAAGGCCGAGGCACGCGAGAAGCGTACCCATGAAATCGTCGGCAAGTTCTACGAGCCGATTATCCGGCCGCTGATCAACAGCCGCCCGCTGGGTATCCTGTTCCTGATCAGCATTATTGCGGTCACCGCCGCGGTCTGTTCGCTGTTCTATTTCAAGGTGGTCGCGGTCAAGATGCTGCCGTTCGACAACAAGCCCGAGTTCAACGTGGTGGTCAACATGCCGGAAGGCACTGCGCTGCCGGTGACCGCCAACGTGGTTCAGACCCTGGCCGAAAAACTGCGCCAGGACATGCCGGAAGTCATCGCCATGCAGACCTATTCCGGTACTGCCTCGCCGTTCAACTTTAATGGCCTGGTGCGTCATTACTACCTGCGCCAGGACGCCTGGCAGGGTGATATCCAGGTGATGTTGCTGGACAAGCATGAGCGCGAGCGCACCAGTCACGAGTTATCCGTTGCGGCCCGCGAGATGCTGACGCCCATCGCAACCAGCATGGGTGCGCGCATCCAGGTGGTCGAGATGCCGCCCGGCCCGCCGGTGCTGCAGACTGTGGTGGCCGAGATCTATGGCCCCAGTGCCGAGATACGCCGGCAGACCGCGCGTGACATGGAGGGCATGTTCATCGAGGTCGAGGGCCTGGTGGATGTCGATACCTATATGGCTGACCCGCACAGCTACTGGCAGTTCGAGGTCGACCGTGAAAAAGCGCTGCGCCAGGGCGTCACCGTGGAAGCCATCAACCGCAACCTGGCGATGGCGATGGGCGGCCACAAGCTGGGCGACGTGAAACGCGCCGCACCGCTGGAGCCGACCTATATTGTCCTGCAGGCACCGTTGGCCGTGCGTTCACAGCTGTCGCGGCTTGCCAACCTGCCGATCCCGGGCGTGAGCGGCAACACCGTGCCGCTGGGTGAGCTGGGTACTTTCGTGAAGCGTCAGGAAGAACCCTATATCTACCACCAGGATCTGCGCCCGGTGGAGTATGTGACCGGCGAAATGACCGGCCGCCTCGGTGCCCCGATCTACGGTATGTTCGGTGTCGAGGACCTGCTGGAAAATTACACCGCACCTGACGGCGTGAAGATTACCGGCATGCCGATGGGTCTGCTCGGTCCGCCGGACAACGATCTGCAGTCCGGTTTCGAGTGGGGCGGCGAGTGGACGGTCACCTACGAAACCTTCCGTGACATGGGTATTGCCTTCATGGCCGCCATGCTGCTGATCTACGGCCTGATCGTGATCGAGTTCCGTGACTACGCCCTGGCCGGTCTGATTATGGCGCCAATCCCGCTGACCTTGATCGGGATCATACCCGGCCACTGGATTATGGGTGCAGAATTTACGGCGACATCGATGATCGGAATGATTGCACTGGGAGGCATCATCGTGCGTGTTTCCATCCTGCTGGTCGAGTTCGTCAAGAACGAGGTTGCGGCCGGCAAGGATATTCGCGAAGCCGCAGTCGATGCAGCCAAGACACGCCTGCGTCCCATCATGATCACCTCATTGACCCTGATGGCCGGTGCCGGTGCGATCCTCACTGACCCGATCTTCAACGGTATGGCCGTTACCCTGTTGTTCGGTACCGGTGTGGCAACGATCTTTACCCTGATCGTGATACCGATGGGTTGCATCAGTGCCGAGAAACGTTTCATCAAACATGGTTGTGAAGCTCTTTCGGAGCGCCTGGCGGAAGAAGATGACGCTGCCAGGAACGAAACATAGGCCCGACACAGGCCTTAGCGCGGAGGACAGTATTGTGATCAGGAGTTCAGAGACAAACGTATCGAAAACCGGCTGGGCAGGCTGGCTGCTGGCGGGATCGCTTGCCGGTCTGCTGGCGATGCCGGTAGCACAGGCTGACAACACAGCCGCGGCAGCAGCGCCGGCGGCGGCAGTACCACCGCCGCCTCCCGGACCCTATTCCTCGGGAGTGCCGCCCATGGCACCGCGTTTCCGCCCGGATACGGAACTGGAGAACAGCGCCAGCGCTTACCCGCCCGGCATGCCGTCGAATTTCCCGCGCGGTAATTCACGCGGCCCGATGACACGCCAGCAGTTCATGCTCGAGCAGCAACAGCGCCGCAAGCAGATGGAAGCGGACATGCAGAGGCAGCAGGCGGAAATGGAACAACGTGTTGCCGACATGCAGAAGCGCATGGAGCAGATGAAGGCGCAGAACGAAGCCGAATTGCAGAAGCACCTGGTGGAAAACCCCGCACCGGGCGTGCCGGATCCCGCCGAGATGCAGAAGCAGTGGGAGAAGCAAAAAGTCGAACAGGACAAGCGCATCGCCGGGCAACGTGCCGAGCATGAGAAACGCCGTGCGCAGCAGCAGGCCGAACAGGAGAAGCGCTGGAAGGAGAGGCAGGCCGAGGCTCAGAAACGGCGTGACGAATACCGTCCGCTGGCCCCGCAGGCTGCTGCTCCGCAGCAACCGGCACAGCAGCCGCAGGCACAGGCACGCGGTGCTGCACCGCAGCCGCAACCACCGGCTTATCGCGCACCGGGCTATGGCTACGGTTATCCGCCGCCACCGCCGCCGCGTTACGGCTACGGCGTGCCTGCAGGTGGCTGGGGTTATCCCGGTGGTTATCCGGCCCCGGCTCCGGGTGGCTGGCGCCGTTAGAACGGCAGGACAGGGACAGCATGAGTGACACTGATGCGCAGACAAGCACACCGCCGCCGGCCGGGTTCTGGAAGCCCCGTCACGCGCTTATCGGTGCCGGTGTGTTGCTGCTCCTGGTCATGGGTGTGCGCAGTTGCGGTGACGATGCAGACGAGGACAGGGCAGTGAAAGATGTTGCCGACGACGCGCCCCGCCAGGCCATCGTGGTGCAGATCCCGGCCGCGAACTGGCCGCCGCAGGGTTTGCCCGCAGCCCCGCCATCGTACCAGGCACCGGCTTACACACAGCCACAGGCGCCGGTGATACAGGCGCAGCCGGCCATGCCGGGCAGTGACACGGGTAACCCGTGGGCCGTGCCGCAGGCGTCTGGCAATGCCACGACGCAACGTCCTGCCGCGCAGTGGGGACAGCCGCAGCGACCACAACCGGCTTATGTGCAGCCGCCCGGCAGTGCCCGCTACCGGCCGCTGGAAGACAGCAGCCGCGCAGCACCGCAACCGGCTGCACCGGCCCCGGCCCCGGTACAACGCTGGCCGGCCGCGCCGTATGACCGCCTGTCGGGCAGCAGTTTCGGCAACACGGCAGGAGGCTATCCCTACCCGGGTGGTGGCTGGCCGGGTTACTACGGGGCCGCACCCTACGGTGCACCGGGCGTGTACGGCGGTGGCTGGCCCGCGCCGGTTTACCCCGGCATCGGTATGCAGCGTCCCTGGGGGGCGTGGTGAAACAGATAACAACAGGTTCTACCACTTTGGTGGCTGGACTGGAGGCACTGACGAAGAACGTTGTTTCCCTCGTTTTTCGTAGTAAATGCAGCAACAGGGAAACAACTGGAGGTGTGGATGTACCACGCCAAATTGTCTGGATATATTCGGAGGTACCGAAATGATCAAGCTTAAGAAGACTGTACTTGCAGCAACTCTGGCAGCCGCTACTGCGTTGACAATGAGTTCCGCACAGGCCTGGTGGGGCCCGTGGAACAACAATGGCTGGGGCAACAACAACTGGGGTAACAACAACAGTGGTTGGGGTGACGGCACCGGCGACATGATGGGTGACGGCGACTTCAGCATGAACTTCAGCGGTCGCGGCAGTGGTCGTGGTGCCGGTCGTGGTTATGGCCGTGGCTATAACGATTACTACAATCGTGGTGGTTACTACGGTGGTCCTTACGGCGGCTATGGCCCCGGTTATGGTGGTTACGGCCCCGGTCCTGGCTACGGCTATGGCCCTGGTCCTGGCTATGGTGGTGGTTATGCTCCGGGTCCCTACGGTGCGCCTTATGGTGCTCCGCCGGCTGCTCCGCCTGCACCGGCTGCTCCGGCCAACAGGTAAGGCCGGTTTCCGGGAGCGGACCTGCACGGTGCAGGTCCGTAACCCCGGTATTTTCCCGAAAAGCGAGGAGTAAGGCTCGTGAAAGGAGCTGCACGGGTTCTTTTGGCCGGAAGTTTGTGTATCGCTGCAAGTATGGCGCCAGCCGGTCAGTCCAACGTGCAGTTTTCGGCCCAGGCCGTCCAGGAGACGACAGATGGCAACAACAGGAACGCGCGGATTTATGTCGGCGATAACCAGGTCAGGCTCGAGTATTACAAGGGCGAGCTGCTCATGGCCGAGGTCTACGACATGAAAAACCGGCGGGTACTGCTGATGGTGCCGCAACAGGAGACGTACCTGGAACGCAGCTTGCCGGAAGGCGGGATGATCAACCCGATGTTGCCGCCCGGAGACTCGAATCCCTGTCTCCACGTACCGCAGGCAACGTGTCGCAAGCTGGCGCAGGAACCCTTGTTCGGGCGCGACGCCGACAAATGGGAAATGCGAGTGAAGCAGAAAGGCCGGGAACTGGTCAGTCTGCACTGGATGGATGATGAACGTCATATGCCGCTGCGCGAACAGTGGCCGGATGGAACCGTATCGGAATTACGTCCGCTGGGAGAGGAGCGCCTCGATGGCCGTCCCGTGGAACGCTGGGAGAAGAAAACCACTTACCCGGATGGCAGGATCACGCTGTCTACGCAGTGGTATGACCCGGAATTACAGATTGCCGTGCGCGAGGAACTGGCGGACGGTAAGTTCAGGGCATTGCGCGACATACGTGTCGAGCCGCAGCCCGTACAGTTGTTCGAGGTGCCTGCCGGTTACCGGCAGCTGGAATCAATACCCGCCGGCGCTACGCGACGCGAACCGCCGCCCGCACCACCGGCACACTAGTTAACAGGACCTGGATGGACAGACAATGAAACTGTTACAGAAAATACTGAGTCACGGATTACTGATTGCATTCCTGGTTGCCCTGTTCTTTCTTTACCAGGAACGCACCGAACTGTTCCCGCAATGGTTCGGCCAGTCGACGCAGCAGGTTTCCGCACCGGTGAAGGCTGAGAAAAAATCACCTGCACCTGCCGCCGACAGCACTGCGCCGGTGGCAGTTGAAGCCGCACAGGAAGCACCTGTTGCTGCACCGCCGGTTGCTGAAGTACCGGAACAGCAGCAGCCGATGAGCGGTGCAATGGAGCAGCCGGCGGCAGCGCCTGCCAGCTCGGCGCCCGTGTTCAGGCCGCTGGATGATGAAGCACAGGAAGAAAAAGCACGGGCGGAAACCGCAACAGCTCCGGCTGACAGCGATGATGCGGTCGTTGAGGAAGAAGTGGCCGACAGCGTGACTGCGCCCCCGCCAGTAATGGAGCAGCCTGCCGAAACGGCAGCGGCGGAACAACCCTCCGCGCCGGTGACAGAACCGCTTGCAGCCGCACCGGAAACCGAAACAGCAATACCGGCTGCCGCCCCGCCGGTTGCAGGTGCCGTGGATACCACGGAGACAGAAACAGTTGCGCCGCAGGCGGATGTTGAACAGGCCGCTGTCGAGCCGGCAGCGCCTGCCGCGTCGGCACCGGATGCGGCCGCCGCCCCGGCAGATCCTGAATTCCAGTCCCGCCTCAAAGAGGCGCGCAGCCTGTTCTGGCAGCGCAATACCCGCGCAGCCCTGCAGGCCTACCGCGAGCTGAGCGCTGACTACCCGGACAGCCCCCAGGTCTGGGGCGAGCTGGGCAACCTGTATTTTAACCTGCGCCAGGCACCCGCTGCGGCGGGCGCCTATGCGCGTGCTATCGACCTGCTGATTGTGCAAGGCGAGTTCATGCGCGCCCACCAGTTACTGGGTGTCATGTACCGGCTGAATAACCGGCAGGCGCAACAGTTGGAAGCACGTCTGCGGAAGGCAGGCGGTTGAACGCCGTTTTATTGCAGTATGACGGAGTGAACGTGGATGGTTGACGAACGTGAACCCACAGACCCGCCCAAAAAGCGGGACGACGATGGCGAAGACACCGGGGCCTCCGACGTAAAGGATGCCAAGGATGTCGAAGAGATCGTCGAGGAAGCTGTCGAAGATGCGGTGGAAGAGGCTGTCGATGAAGTCGTCGAAGAGGTGATCGAAGAGGCCGCGAAAGGGGCCGAGCATCTCCTGTTCACGGACATGGCGCAGTACATGAGTCAGTTCGCGCGCAGCTTCGAGGCCAGCGCGCGGCGCTGGGAGCTGGTGGTGTATCCCTCCATGCTGGCGTTCATCGTGCTTGCCGCGTACGGCTTCTTCCTGATCTACAAGCTGACCGACGACATTGGCAAGATCGTCGGTCAGATGGAAGCGATATCGGTGAGTATGGTGAACATTAACCAGAACTTTTCCTCGACCACCAACAACATGAACACGGTGGCCAGGAACATGGTGAAGATGACCGGTCACATGGGCCAGATGAGCCACGATATCAAGGAACAGAATGCGGCGATGGGTGCCATTGTGATCACGTTGCGGGAGATGAATCAGTCGGTGGATTCCATGTCCTACACCATGTACCACATGCGCTACGACACCCAGACCATGGGCCGGAATATCGAGAACGTGTCCGGGCCGATGCGATTTATGAACAACTTTATGCCCTGGTAACCCGGAGGTTTCAAGAGAAGCTGCTATGTCGCGACCCGACAAACATATTAAAAAACGGCTCAAGAGTCTGGAGCTGCACCTGAAGGAGGAGAACCCGATCCTGGTGTCAGCGGTGGAGGGTTTTCGCCAGCTGTCGCGTATCGGTTACTCCATGGGCCTGCTGGCGCCGAATGAATCCTATGCGACGCAGATTCCCTGGTGGCCGCTGATCTCGGTGCTGGGTACGTTTTCCGCCGGCAAGTCGACCTTCATCAACCAGTATCTCTCCTACCCACTGCAGGATACCGGCAACCAGGCGGTCGACGACAAGTTTACGGTGATGTGCTACAGCGGCGAGAAGAAGGTGCGTACCTTGCCGGGCGTGGCGCTGGATGCCGATCCGCGTTTCCCGTTCTACCGTACCAGCGAAGAACTGGACCGCGTGGAATCCGGGCAGGGCAGCCGTATCGACGCCTACCTGCAACTCAAGACCTGCCGCAGCGACAGGCTCAAGGGCCGTATCCTGATCGACTCGCCGGGATTCGATGCCGATGAACAGCGTTCGGCGACCCTGCGCCTGACCAACCATATTATCGACCTGTCGGACCTGGTGCTGGTGTTCTTCGATGCCCGGCACCCCGAGCCGGGCGCCATGGGTGACACACTGGCGCACCTGGTGCGCGCCACCAAGGATCGTACCGACAGCAGCAAGTTCCTGTACATCCTGAACCAGATCGACACCACCGCGCGCGAGGACAATCCCGAGGAAGTGATCGGTGCCTGGCAGCGTGCCCTGGCACGTGAGGGGCTGACGGCGGGGCGTTTTTACAGCATCTACGATCCCGAGGCCGCGGTACCTATCGAAAACGAGGCACTGCGCCGCCGCTTCGAGTGGAAGCGCGACCAGGATCTGAGCGAGATTCATCAGCGCATCGAACAGGTCAGCGTGGAGCGTGCTTACCGCATCGTCGGCGCCCTGGAAAAGCGCGCCCACGAGATCGAGGATTACTATGTGCCCGAGTTGCGGCGCCTGATTGCGCGCTGGCGCGGCAAGGTGCTGCGCTGGGACATCGGTGGCCTGCTGCTGGCCGGCACCGCCGGTGCCAGTGCCAGCATGCTGTTGCCGCCGGCCATGGCGGATTCGGTCAAGACCGGGTTCAGCCAGTTGATGGACAAGCCCGCGCTGTCACTGGCGGCGCTGGCGGTGCTGGGAACACTGGTGTTGTACCTGCATTTCCTGGCGCGCAGCTGGTCGTCCGACCGTGTGCTGCATGAAATCGCCGGGAAGTATGACGATGACAAGGAAGTGGAACGCCTGAGCCGGGCGTTCAAGCGCAACACGGGCCTGTGGCGCAGTATCTTCGATCCTGATCCCGCCGGCTGGAACGGACGCAGCCGGCGTGCCCTGAAGCGCATTATCGGCGAAGCCAACCAGCTGGTGCAGACACTCAATGACCGTTTCACTGACCCGTCCGGCAAACGCCCGGTGGTCGAGGAAGCGGAAGAAGTGGATGAGACCAAGGTGGTCAGTGGCGAAGTCATGGCACGCGAGGAAACGGTCTGAGGTTGCGCCGATGCAGCGTGAGCCGGCCAGATTCGCAATACTGTTAACGCTGGTGCTGGGGGTGTTACTGGCGCCGGTGCCGGCTGCGGCCTATTTTGCCGATCCCGGCTATGTGCCGTTGCGCCGTTCGCTGCCCAACGGGATCGACCTGATGGAATCCAGCCTCTACTGGCTGCAGGACATGTCCGGGGTCGACGACCCGCGCGACCCGGCGGCCATCATCCGCCTGATGGAAGACCAGGCGGCGCGCTTCTTCGATTTCTCCTACATGGCCTACCTGGTCGCCGGCCCGGCCTACACCCGGCTTGATGTGCTGCAGCGCAGCCATTTCCAGAACCGCATCCGTGACCGCCTGTTCTCCGGGCTGGCGCACCGCATGGGCATGTATGACGTGCGCCTGCCGCGTTTCTGGCCCATTGCGCCGCGGCCTACCGGCCGCTACAGCTGGGCGGCCGGGGGTGAGTTCTGCCACCGTGGCGGCCCCTGCGTACGGCTGGTGTTCCATTTCTACCTGACGCCGCGCGGCTGGCGCATCTACGACGTCACCAGCAACGGCGTCAGCGCCGTGGCCGGGCTGCGCAAGAGCTATTTCGCCAACCTGTTCGAGCGCTAGCCAATAGGCAGCCGGCCCGCTTCGGGCTACAATGCGCGCTCTGAATTCAAGCCGCGCAAGGACCTCATGACAGTTCGCACCCGTTTCGCCCCCAGCCCGACCGGTTATCTGCATATCGGTGGCGCCCGCACCGCACTGTTTTCCTGGCTGTATGCCCGCAAACATGGCGGCCAGTTCGTGCTGCGCATCGAGGATACCGACCTGGAGCGCTCCAGCCAGGAATCTGTGAACGCCATCCTGGAGGGCATGAGCTGGCTGGGCCTGGACTACGACGAGGGGCCGTTCTACCAGACGCAGCGTTTCGACCGCTACGGCGAGGTGATCCAGCAGTTGCTGGATAACGATCACGCCTACCGCTGCTACTGCCCGAAAGAGCGCCTCGAGAAACTCCGCGAGACGCAGATGGCGAACAAGGAAAAACCCCGCTACGACGGCCACTGCAGTGCAGGCGTGGAGCCGCCGTCGCCGGATGCACCCTATGTCATCCGCTTCCGCAACCCGAAACAGGGCAACGTCGAGTTCGACGACCTGGTGCGTGGCCGCATCAGCATCAGCAACGATGAACTCGACGACCTGATCATCGCCCGCAGCGACGGTTCGCCGACCTATAACCTGACCGTGGTGGTGGACGACAGCGACATGCAGATCACGCACGTGATCCGCGGCGACGACCACATCAACAACACACCGCGCCAGATCAACCTGATCCGGGCGCTGGGCATGCAGGTGCCGGTCTACGCCCACACGCCGATGATCCTCGGTTCGGACGGCAAGCGCCTGTCCAAGCGCCACGGCGCGGTCAGCGTGATCCAGTACCGCGAGGAGGGCTTCCTGCCGGAGGCGCTGCTGAACTACCTGGTGCGCCTGGGCTGGTCGTACGAAGACCAGGAAATCTTCTCCATCGACGAGATGATCGAACTGTTCGATATCGCCGACGTGAACCGGGCCGCCTCCGTGTTCAACACGGAAAAACTGCTGTGGCTGAACCAGCACTACATCAAGGCTACCGACCCGCAGCACATCGCGCGCCACCTCAGCCACCACCTGGGCCGGCTGGGTATCGACCCGTCCACCGGCCCCGACCTGCACGAAGTGGCGAAGCTGCAGCACGAACGCGCCAAGACACTGGTGGAAATGGCTGAAATCAGCGAATTCTTCTACCGTGATTTTGAGGAGATCGACCCCAAATCGGCGAAGAAACACCTCAAGGCGGCGGCGCTGGAACCGCTGGAAAAAGTCCGCGCCGAACTGGCCGCGTTGGAGGACTGGCAGCCCGAGCCTATCTACAAGATCGTCACTGACGTGGCCGAGGCACTGGAACTGAAGATCGGCAAGGTGGCCCAGCCACTGCGCGTGGCAGTGGCCGGCCGCGCGGCATCCCCGGGCATCGATGTCACCCTGCACCTGGTCGGTCGCGAGGCCTGCCTGCGGCGCATCGACCGGGCGCTCGATTACATCCGTCAGCGCATTGCGCAGAGTGAATCCGCATGAACGACGAGACAATACCCGCCAGTAATTTCATCCGCAGCATCATTGATGCGGATATTGCCGCCAACAAGAACCAGGGCCGGGTGGCGACACGCTTCCCGCCGGAGCCGAACGGCTACCTGCATATCGGTCACGCCAAATCGATCTGCCTCAACTTCGGCATCGCCGAGGACTACCAGGGCACCTGCAACCTGCGCTTCGACGACACCAATCCGCACAAGGAAAACATCGAGTTCGTCGAGGCCATCAAGCGCGACGTGCACTGGCTGGGTTACGACTGGGGCGAGCGCGTGTATTACGCCTCGGATTATTTCGAACAGCTGTACGACTATGCCGTGCAGCTGATAAAGAAGGGTAAGGCCTACGTCTGTGACCTGACGCCTGAGCAGACCCGCGAGTACCGCGGCACGCTCACCAAACCGGGTAAGGACAGCCCCTACCGCGACCGTTCTATGGAGGAAAACCTCGACCTGTTCGCGCGCATGCGCGCAGGTGAATTCAAGGACGGGGAAAAAATCCTGCGCGCCAAAATCGACATGGCCGCTTCGAATATGAACCTGCGCGACCCCGCCATCTACCGCATCCGTCACGGCGCCGTGCACCACCAGACCGGCGAGGCGTGGAGCATCTACCCGATGTATGACTTCACGCACTGCCTGTCCGACTCCATCGAGGGCATCACCCACTCGCTGTGTACGCTGGAGTTCGAGGACCACCGCCCGCTGTACGACTGGTTTCTGGACGAGCTGGAGGTGGAATGTCACCCACAGCAGATCGAGTTCTCCCGCCTGGAGCTGGAATACACCATTACCAGCAAGCGCAAGCTCACCCGGCTGGTCGAGGAGGGGCGTGTCGAGGACTGGGACGACCCGCGCATGCCGACCATTGCCGGCATGCGCCGGCGCGGTTACCCGCCGGCGGCGATCCGCGATTTCTGCGAGCGTATCGGTGTCACCAAGTCCAGCAACAATGTCGAGATGGGCGTGCTGGAAAACTGTGTGCGCGAAGACCTGAACGTGCACGCGCCGCGCCGTATGGCAGTGCTGCACCCGCTGAAAATTGTGATCGAGAACTACCCGGAAGGGCAGTCCGAGGAGCTGGAAGCCCCCAACCACCCGCAAAACGAGGAAATGGGGACACGCCGTATCCCGTTCTCTCGCGAGCTGTACATCGATCGGGAGGATTTCCGGGAAGAAGCGCCGAAGAAGTTCAAGCGCCTGGTGACCGGCGGTGAAGTGCGCCTGCGCAACGCCTACGTGATTCGCTGCGACGAGGTCATCAAAGACGGTGCCGGCGATATCATCGAACTGCGCTGCAGCTACGACCCGGACACCCTGTCGAAGAACCCGGAAGGGCGCAAGGTGAAAGGTGTCATCCACTGGGTGTCGGCGGGCCACGCGATTGCCGCGGAAGTCCGGCTCTATGACCGGCTGTTCAGCCACCCGCACCCGGATGCGGCCAAAGAGGGCGGGGAATTCACCGATCACCTCAACCCGGAGTCGCTGCTGACCCTGACGCACTGCTACCTGGAGGCCACCCTGGCGGATGTGCTGCCGGGCGGGCATTTCCAGTTCGAGCGCGAGGGCTATTTCTGCGTCGATCCCGATCACAGCCGCGAGCGGCCGATCTTCAACCGCACCGTGACCTTGCGTGATTCCTGGGCGCGCATCGAGAAGAAAAATGGCTGATAAATGCCGGCTTTTTATTGACAGCCCCGGGTGGGTATCGTAAAGTGCGCGGCTTACTTTCCGGGGCTATAGCTCAGCTGGGAGAGCACTTGCATGGCATGCAAGGGGTCGGCGGTTCGATCCCGCCTAGCTCCACCAGATTCACAGGCCGACAGCCTGTAGATTCACGGAAAGGTTGACGGAAATGGCGCGTCTGGGTCGATACACGGTCTACCTGGGAGTCATCCTGATCATAGTAGGCCTGATCGGGGGATTTACCGCGCTGTTTCAGGATGCCGACGGTGACGCCGTGAACATACTGGTACTGGTACCGCTGGGCTTCGTTGCCCTGCTGGCCGGCACCGTTGTTTCACAGCTGATGGTGCCACCGAAGCAGTAAAATCTGTCCCCATCGTCTAGAGGCCTAGGACACCGGGTTTTCATCCCGGCAACAGGGGTTCGACTCCCCTTGGGGACGCCATCTCTATATAGTTGGGGTCTAATAAGGCCCGATTTTCATTTTCCCTTTGAATTTAAATGTCTTATGCCCGCTCTGCATCGTGGGCTCAAAGCGCATGGGCTCGACCAGCAGCTTGCGCAGCGTTTGTCGTGCAACCGGGACATCGCTGTGCAGAAGATCGTGGAACCGATCCAGCTTTGCTTTCACCGCTGCTCGTAGCTTCTTGTGATCGATATCTGTAAGCGTCAAATAAACCTCACCCTGTCGGCCTGAGTCTTTTTTCTGCACGCTGTGCCATTTCAAACACAGCGGAGCAAGAAGATGGCTGAAGCGAGAGGGAGTGCGCTGACGGAACGTCAGCGTTACTGGCTGGAGCACGTAC
>DRNU01000158.1 GCA_011374975.1 Gammaproteobacteria bacterium
AGGTGATCGGCATCGATGTTGGTGACGATCGACAGCATCGGTTGCAGGTACAGGAACGAGGCATCGCTTTCATCCGCCTCGGCCACCAGGTAACGTCCGGTACCGAGCCGGGCATGACTGTTGGCACTGTTGAGCAGGCCGCCGATGACAAAGGTCGGGTCGAGGCCGGCCTCGCCAAGCAGGCTCGCAACCAGGCTGGTCGTGGTGGTCTTGCCATGCGTGCCGGCCACCGCAATGCCGTAACGGAAGCGCATGATCTCGGCCAGCATTTCCGCGCGCGGCACAACCGGGATACGGCGCTCGCGTGCCGCTTTTACTTCCGGGTTTTCCTCGTCGACGGCACTCGACACCACCACCACGTCGCACTCGGCGACATGGCCGGCATCATGCCCCAGCCAGATACGCGCGCCCTGCATGGCGAGGCGTCGTGTCACGGCGTTTTCACGCAGGTCGGAACCACTGATCCGGTAACCCAGGTTCAACAACACCTCGGCGATACCGCCCATGCCGGCGCCGCCGATACCGACGAAATGCGCGCAGTGGATACGCCGCATGCTGTCAGGCTTGCCAGGTGGTTGCTGCATCGCAGGCATCATGCCGCCTCCTTCCAGCCGCTGGCATCGATACACAGCCGTGCCACCCGTTGTGCTGCATCGGGTATGGCAACGGCGCGCGCACTGCGGGCCATGGCCACGAGTTTTTCCGGCTGCTGCAACAGCGCCAGCCGCTCACGCAGGTGTTCCGGCGTCAGTTCCGGCTGCGGCAACAGCAGCGCCGCGCCGGCCTCTACCAGGAAGCGCGCATTGCCGGTCTGGTGATCGTCGACGGCATGCGGGTAAGGCACCAGGATGGATGCCACACCCACGGCCGCCAGTTCGGCAACCGTCAGCGCACCGGCCCGGCACAACACCAGGTCAGCCCACTGATAGGCGCTCGACATATCTTCAATAAACGCATCCAGCTGCACCTCGACACCGGCTTCGGCATAGCTGCGGCGCGCATCCTCGATCAGGCGCAGGCCGGTCTGGTGCCAGACTTCCGGACGTTGTGCGCTCTCCAGTCCCGCCAGTGCCAGCGGTACCTGTTCATTCAACACCGCAGCACCCAGGCTGCCGCCCACCACCAGCAGGCGCGGCCGGCGCGCAGCGGGATCGGGCTCGCTGAACGGCAGTTCCGCAATACTGCTGCGTACCGGGTTGCCGGTATGGACCGCGTTTTTCAGGCTGCCCGGGAAAGCTTCCAGCACCGGCTTTGCCAGCGGTGCGAGCAGGCGGTTGGTCAAGCCCGCCACCGAGTTCTGTTCATGGATAATCAGCGGACGGCGCAGCAGCCAGGCCATCACACCACCCGGCCCGGTGGTAAACCCACCCATGCCGAGCACCGCCGCGGGACGGACTTTGAGTAATACTGTAGCGGCCTGCAGCAGCGCCCACAGCAGCATGAAGGGTGCCATCAGCTGGCGCAGTACACCCTTGCCACGCAACCCCCTGACACTGATCCAGTGCACCGGGATACCGGTCGGCGGTACCACGCGCGCTTCCAGCCCGGCGTGTGTACCCAGCCAGGCCACCGGCCAGCCCAGTGCCTGCAACTGTTCAGCAACAGCCAGCGCCGGGAACACGTGACCGCCGGTGCCACCCGCCATAATCAGGATCGGTCGTTTCTCTGTCATCGCGCCCGCCTCCGGCGCCTGGCGGCGGCCGTACCCGAGGCCGGCACGCTGTTGACGGTACAGCGCGTTTCATAGTCGATGCGCAGCAACAGGGCGATGGCCACGCTGGTTACCAGCATGCTGCTGCCGCCATAACTCATCAGCGGCAGGGTCAGTCCCTTGGTCGGCAGCAGGCCGGTGTTGACACCGATATTGATCAACGCCTGCAGGCCCAGCCAGGTACCGATGCCGTAAGCAAGATAGGCAGCGAACAGGTTGCCGCCCTGCTCGGCGATGGCCGCGATGCTGTAGGCGCGGAACACGATAAAGGCATACAGGCTCAACAGTACGAGGATGCCGACCAGTCCCAGTTCCTCGGCCAATACAGCGAACACGAAATCGGTATGCGCTTCCGGCAGGTAGAACAGCTTCTGCACACTGCCACCGAGCCCGACACCCAGCCATTCACCACGGCCGATAGCGATCAACGACTGGGTGAGCTGGAAACCGCTGTTGAAGGGATCGGCCCAGGGATTCAGGAAGGTGGTCAGGCGCTGCATGCGGTACGGCGATGAAATCGCCAGCACGGCGAAAGCGCCGCCCAGGGTAGCGATCAGCGCTGCGTATTTCCACAAACTGACACCGGCCATGAACATCATCGCCAGCGCAGTCGCCATCAGCACCACGGTGGCGCCGAAGTCCGGCTCCAGCAGCAACAGCACGGCGGCCACCGTCAGCAGGCCCAGCGGCTTGATGAAACCCGCGCCGGTGTGGCGCACATCTTCGCCGTGGCGCACCAGGTAACCGGCCATGTAAATCATCGCCAGCAGCTTGGCCGGCTCGGACACCTGCAGACGGAACACGCCGAGGTTGATCCAGCGCGTACTGCCGTTGACTTCGCTGCCGACACCCGGCACCAGCACCGCCGCCAGCAGCAGGATGGCCAGCAGGATGCACAGCAGGCTGCAACGCTCCCACCAGGCCATGCGGATGCGCAGCACCAGCAGCCCCAGGCCCAGGCCCAGCAACAGGTAGATGCTCTGGCGGAATGCGAAATAGAAAGTGCTCAGGCCCAGCCTTTCTGCGACCGGCATGGAGGCCGAGGCCACCATCACCAGGCCGAGGGACAGCAACAGTGCCACCGCGGTGAGCAGCGTAAAATCAAGCCGCGGCACGACCGTGCCCCGCCGCGCAGGCATATCCGGCAGCAGCAGCGCGAAACTCATGCGCTCAACTCCTGTACCGCGTGAATGAAAGCCGTGCCGCGCGCCTGGTAACCCTCGAACATATCGAAGCTGGCGCAGGCCGGTGACAACAATACTGTATCGCCGGGTATGGCAAGCGCCGCAGCACGGCGCACCGCATCGCGCATATCCGTGGCACGCTGCACCGGCAGCCGGCCCTGCAATGCAACCTCGATCTCGTCCGCGGCTTCGCCCAGCAACACCACGGCCCTGACACGCCCGTCCAGTCCCGCCGCCAGTTCACTGAAATCAGCGCCCTTGCCCTGGCCGCCGGCCAGCAGCACCAGCGGGCCGTCGAAACCCTGCACCGCCGCCAGCGCGGCGCCGATGTTGGTGGCCTTGGAATCGTTGTACCAGGACACGCCGCCGGTCTCTGCCACCCACTGGGTGCGATGTGGCAGGCCACCGAATTCGCCCAGCACCTCCAGCATGGCGGCACGCGGCAGACCTGCGGCCGTGCCCAGCGCCAGCGCAGCAAGCGCATTGGCCAGGTTATGCCGACCCGGCATACGCAGTGCCGCAACCGGCAGCCAGTGTTCTTCGCCCCGTGCAATCCAGCGGCCATCGTCGGCCGCCAGGATGCCGAAGTCTTCCGCCCCGGGCGGTGCATCCAGGCCGAAGCTGCACAGCGCGCCTGCCGTGGAGGCCAGTGCCGCGGCCACCGCATCGTCACGGTTCACCACCTGCACCTGCGCACCATCATAAATCCTGCGCTTGGCATTCACGTAGTCATCCATGCCGGCATAGCGGTCAAGGTGGTCCGGGCTGATATTCAATACGGTTGCTGCTGCACAGTGCAGGCTGTGCACGGTTTCCAGCTGGAAACTCGACAGCTCCAGCACGTACAGGTCCGGCTCGTGCGCCTTGACCAGGTCCAGCGCCGGGGTGCCGAGATTGCCGCCCACACGCACGTCCCTGCCGGCCTGCTGCGCCATGGCACCCAACAGGGTGGTCACGGTGCTCTTGCCATTGGATCCGGTAATGGCAATAACCGGCGCCTGCACGCTGCGCGCGAACAGTTCGATATCGCCGATGATTTCCACGCCGCGGCGTTGCGCATCCTGCAACAGGGGCTCACGCAGGGATACGCCGGGACTGACCAGGATACGTTCGGCGCGCGCAAACACCGTGGCATCGAAACCGCCCGTGAACAAAGCCACGTCAGGCAGTTCGCGCTGCACGTCAGCCAGCGCCGGCGGCTGTTCGCGGCTGTCGGTAATCGCAACCTCGACGCCCTGGCGCGCCAGGAAGCGCGCGCAGGACAACCCGGTTGCACCCAGTCCGACGATCAGGGTACGTGGGGCCTGTTGCGCATTGGCTGCCATTATATTCGCTGTTGCCAGCATCACTCACTCAACATGCGTTATATCAACACCAGTAACACCGCGATCACCGCGAATGTCACTGCCACTACTGCTATCTGACTTTTTTCGTCCATGTTCCCGTCTCCTTCGCTCAGCGTATCTTCAGTGTTGCCAGTCCGGACAACACCAGGATGACTGTGATAATCCAGAAGCGCACGATGACGCGCGGCTCCGGCCAGCCCTTGAGCTCAAAATGATGATGCAGCGGCGCCATGCGAAAGATGCGCCGCCCGGTTAACTTGAACGAGGCCACCTGCAGGATGACCGATACGGTCTCCATCACGAATACACCGGCCATCAGGAAAAACACCAGTTCCTGGCGCACCAGCACCGCGACGATACCCAGTGCCGCGCCCAGCGCCAGTGCGCCGACATCGCCCATGAAGACCTGCGCCGGGTAGGCGTTGAACCACAGGAAACCCAGCCCGGCGCCGACGATGGCGCCGCAGAACACGGCCACTTCGCCCACCTCGCGGATAAACGGTATATGCAGGTACTCGGCAATCAGGACGTTACCGGTGGCGTAACAGAAAATGGCCAGCGCGCCGGCGATCAGCACGGTTGGCAGTATCGCCAGCCCGTCCAGGCCGTCGGTCAGGTTCACCGCGTTGCTGGAACCCACTACCACGAAATACACCAGCACCACGTACCAGGCGCCCATCGGTATCGCGACATCCTTGAAGAAAGGCACAATCAGTTCGGTCTCTGCCGGCGACTGCGCGCTGTGATACAGGTACAGACCGGTCGCCAGCGCTGCCAGCGACTGCCAGCTGTACTTGGCGGCGGCCGACAGCCCCTTGCTGTTGCCGTACACCAGTTTCTTGTAGTCATCGATCCAGCCGATGGTGCCGAACGCCAGCGTCACCAGCAGTGTTACCCACACGTAACGGTTGCCGAGGTCCGCCCACAGCAGTACCGCCACCGCGATGGCCACCAGGATCAGCGCCCCGCCCATGGTCGGCGTGCCGGCCTTGGACAGGTGCGACTGCGGACCGTCGTCGCGCACCTGCTGGCCGATCTGGCGGAACACCAGGTGACGGATCATCCACGGCCCGACCACGAAGGAGATCAGCAGCGCGGTCAGCACGCCGAGGATGGTACGCAGGGTCAGGTACTGGAAAACATTGAAACCGCTGTGGAACTGGCTCAGGTAATCGGCGAGGTAGACCAGCATCAGTGCAGCCCCCCGCTATCGCGCAATGCTTCCACCACGCGTTCCATACGCATGGCGCGTGACCCTTTCACCAGCACCACCACACCGGCATGTGCCTCGTCGAGCAACCGCGCATTCAAACTGTCGATGTCACTGAAACACTCGGCGCCGTCACCGAACGCCTGCGCAGCCTGGGCGGCAAGCTCACCCAGCGCGAACAGCCGGCTCACACCCGCCTCGCGCGCTTCTTCACCGACCTGGCGATGCAGACGCAGGCTGGCATTGCCCAGTTCACCCATATCGCCCAGCACCAGCCAGGTTTCGTCGGCACTGCGCGACAGCAACTCCAGGGCCACGCCCAGCGACACCGGGTTGGCATTATAAGTATCGTCGACCAGGCGTATGCCCTTGCGACCCGGCACGCTTTCCCAGCGTCCGTGCACCGGCTGCACCGCGGCCAGGCCGGCGGCAATTTTTTCCAGCGGGATATCGATGGCCAGCGCTGCGGCGGTCGCCGCCAGCGCGTTCATGACATTGTGCTGGCCCGGCAGTGCCAGGCGCAGCTCGACGCTGCCGACCGGTGTCACCAGTCGCAGGTCGCTGCCGTCGATATCGCCCTGCCAGCCGGCACGCACCTCGGCGCCGGCGTTCATGCCGAAGCTGATAATCCGGCGCGGCGCGGCCAGGGTGCGCCACAAACCGGCATAATGGTCATCGGAATTGATAATGCAGACGGTGTCCGGACTGGCATTCGCGAACAGCTCACCCTTGGCCTGCGCCACGCCGGACAGGTCACCAAACCCTTCCAGGTGTGCCGGGCCGGCGTTGTTCACCAGCGCTACCGTCGGCTGCGCAATACCGGTCAGTGTGGCGATTTCGCCCGGGTGATTGGCGCCCAGTTCCACCACCGCATAGCGATGTTCGGCATTCAGGCCAAACAGCGTCAATGGCAAGCCGATGTCGTTGTTGAAATTACCCTTTGTTACCAGTGTTTCACCACAACCACTGAGGATCGCGGCCAGCATTTCCTTGACCGTGGTCTTGCCGTTGCTGCCGGTAACCGCCAGCACCGGGATGGCAAACTGCGCCCGCCACCAGGCGGCCAGCTGCCCCAGCGCCATACGTGTATCGTCGACCTGCAGCAGGGGCAGGCTGTCGGTCGTCACCTCGGTCACGGCGGCGGCCGCGGCACCGCGCTCGCGCGCCTGTTCGAGGTAATCGTGGCCGTTGAAATTGGGCCCCGTCAGGGCAACGAACAGGTTGCCGCGCGACAGGGTGCGGGTATCGGTGCTGATACCGGTAAAGGTCACGTCGGCGCCGAGCTGACGCGCGTCCAGAACCTGTGCAGCCTGTGACAGGGGCATGCTCATCATTCAGCAAGCCCCCGTAACAATTGCCGCACCAGTGTGCGGTCGCTGAAGGCCAGGCGCCGCTCGCCGCTCTGCTGGTAATCCTCGTGCCCCTTGCCGGCCACCAGAATCAGGTCGTCGACGGCGGCTTCGCGCAAGGCCTGCTCGATGGCTGCACCACGCTCCACGATACGCGTGGCGCGTTGCGGCTGTTCAAAGCCTTCAGCAATCTGTTCAATGATACTGGTCGGGTCTTCGTTGCGCGGATTGTCGCTGGTCAGTATCACGCGGTCGGCATAGCGTTCCGCCAGCGCACCCATCTGCGGGCGCTTGCCGCGGTCACGGTCACCACCGGCACCGAATACACACACCAGTTCACCACTGCAATGTGCGCGTAGCGCCTGCAGGGCGGTCGCCAGTGCATGCGGGGTATGTGCATAGTCCACCACCACGCGCGGCGCTCCCGGCTGACTGAACAGCTCCATGCGTCCCGCTACGGTGCTTACCCGTGACAGACGCTGCACAGCATCGTCCAGCGACAGGCCGGCCGCCAGTAACGCGCCCAGTGCCACCAGCAGGTTCTCGGCATTGAAAGCGCCCAGCAGGCTGGCCTCGAAGGCCGCCGGTCCCCAGCTGGATTCCAGCTCCAGTGCAATGCCTTTTTCCAGTGCGCGTACCGAGCGGAGTTCAATCCATTCGCTGTAGCCGCGCGCCACACCACCCGGCTGTGCCTGGCAGGCGATGACGCGCAAGCGGTGTTTCAGATCACCGGCCAGCTGACGGCCGAAGTCATCGCTTACATTCAGTACCGCGCAGCCCAGGCCCGGCATTTCGAACAGGCGCCGCTTGGCCTCGGCGTAAGCCTCGATGCTGCCGTGGTAATCCAGGTGGTCGCGGCTCAGGTGGGTCAGCACCGCGGTATTAAATGCGACACCCGCAGTGCGCTGCTGGTGCAGGGCGTGCGAGGAGACTTCCATCGCCACCTGCTGCACGCCGCAATCACGCAGTGCTGCAAACTCGGCGTGCAGGCGCAGCGCATCGGGCGTGGTGTGGGTCGGTGTCTGCAGGGCGCCGTAAACGCCATACCCCAGCGTGCCCAGCAGGCCACAGGGCCGTTCACCGCTGCTCAACGCCTGGGCGATAAAATGTGTGACCGAGGTCTTGCCATCGGTGCCGGTGACACCGATCACGTGCAACTGGTGCGACGGGCCGGCATGGAAACGGTCGGCGATGATACCCAGCTTCTGCATCAGGCCGGGGACCGCCAGCGCCGGGACACTCAGTGATGTCCCGATGCGGTTGATGGTGTCATCAGCCACCGGCTCCCACAGCACCGCGGCCGCACCGCGCTCGATCGCCTGGTCGACGTAGGCCAGGCCATGTACCTGCAGGCCCTGGCAGGCCAGGAAAAGATCGCCACGCCGCACCTGGCGGCTGTCGGTTGCGAGGCCGGTGACAGCAATATCCACCAGCCCGGCATCATCGCTCAGCCCTTCCAGCAACCCCGCCAGCGACACGCCCGGCAACCTCGATTCCGCGGCCATCATGCCGGCCCCTCCGGGTTGTGCCAGCGGGTCTGCAGCAGACCGGCATCATCCGGCGTCACGTTCAGCAGGCGCAACGCACCCGCCATGACACTGGAGAATACCGGGCCGGCCACCTTGCCGCCGAAGTGCTCGCCGTTACGCGGCTCGTTGATCACCACGACTGTCACCAGGCGCGGCGAGCTGGCCGGCGCCATACCGGCAAAAACAGACAGGTAGCGGTCGTCGGAATAACCGCCGGCCACGGATTTATGCACGGTGCCGGTCTTGCCCGCCACCCGGTAACCCGGCACGGCCGCCAGCGGTGCGGTACCGCCCTTCTTGACCACCTCTTCCATCATGGTGCGCACGGCACGCGCCACGCGCGGCGAATACACGGCCTGCTGTTGCGCGGGCGCTTCACGCTGTAACAGGGTCACCGGCACCCGGTAACCGTCATTGGCGAACACGCTGTAGGCCTGTGCCAGCTGCATACCGGTCACCGACAGGCCATAACCGTAAGCCAGTGTGGCGCGTTCGATATCGCGCCAGCGGTGGTAGTCAGCCAGGTAGCCATCGGCCTCGCCGGGGAAGCCGCTGGCGGTGGCCATACCAAAGCCCGCGCCGGACAGGTCCTGCCAGACCTGCTTCGGCTCCAGCGCCAGCGCAATCTTGCTGGCGGCGACATTGCTGGATTTACGGATCACGCCGGTCAGGTCCAGGGTGCCGTAGTCGTGCATGTCGCGGATGGTGTTGACGCCCACCTGGAACAGGCCGGGCGAGGTATTGATGCGCGTGTTCACCGTGTAGCGTCCGCTTTCCAGCGCCGTGGCGATCACAAACGGCTTCATGGTCGAGCCGGGCTCGAACACATCGGTGGCGGCGCGGTTGCGCAGCCGGCTGGCTTTCAGACCCTTGCGGTTATTGGGATTGAAGGACGGCTGGTTGACCAGTGCCAGCACTTCGCCGGTGCGGTTGTCCAGCACCACCACCGAACCGGAACGTGCGTGATGCTGGCGCACCGCGGCCTTCAGCTCACGGTAGGCGAGGTACTGTATGCGCCGGTCGATGCTCAGCTTCAGGTCCTTGCCGGGGTGCGCGGAGCGAATATTTTCGACGTTCTCGATGCTGTGCCGGCGACCGTCCTTGACCACGCGCTTGGCGCCCGGCTCGCCGCTCAGCCAGTCGTCGTAGGCCAGTTCCAGCCCTTCCTGCCCGGCATCGTCGATATTGGTAAAGCCGACCAGGTGGCCGGCCACTTCACCCGCGGGATAGTAACGGCGGTATTCCTGTTGCAGGTAGACGCCGGGGATATCCAGCGCCATCACCTGTTGCGCGCGGTCGGGGGCGATATGCCGCCGCAGGTAGACGAACTCGCGGTCCTGGCGCTGGCCCAGCAGGCGCTGCAGACGGTCGACGCCCAGCCCCAGCAGGCGCGCGACACGCGCAAGGTCAGAGGACGACGCGACCAGTTCCTGCGGGTTCACCCACACCGACTGCACCGGAGTACTGATCGCCAGCGGTTCGCCGTTGCGGTCGGTAATCATGCCGCGGTGCGCCGCCACCTGCACCACGCGCAGGTGGCGCGCATCGCCCTGCCCCTGCAGGAACTCGTGGTCCAGCAGCTGCAACTGCCCGCTACGGCCGGCCAGCACCGCAAAACCGGACAGCATCAGGCCGATCAGCACGAACCGGCGCATGCGACTGATGTTTGCCTGTTTACTCATGGACGCAGAATCATCACCTGTTGCGGGCCGGGGATTTTCATACCCAGCCGTTTGCGTGCCGCCTCTTCAACCTTGCCGTGCGTGGTGTGGGTGCTCTGTTCCAGCTGCAACTGCCCCCATTCCACGTTCATGGCATCGCGCTCGCTTTCCAGCGCCTGTAATTCGATAAACAACTTGCGGCTCTGGTGCTTGGCATAGGCCGCACCCATGGCGGTAGCGACAATGGCCAGCAGCAGCAACGGCAACAACAACGCCCTCACGCCGGACGCTCCGCCACGCGCAGCACGGCGCTGCGCGCACGCGGGTTGGCGTCGATCTCGTCGCTGTCGGCGCGTATCTGTTTACCAACCGCTTGCAGCCGTGGCTGATAGGCGGACGGCAGCACCGGCAGGTCGGGCGGCAGTTGCGGCCCGCGCTGCTGGTCGCGAATGAAGCGCTTGACGATGCGGTCCTCCAGCGAGTGGAAACTGATCACCGCCAGGCGCCCGCCGGGCGCCAGCGCATCGACTGCCTGCGGCAGCACGGCTTCCAGTTCATCCAGCTCATGATTGATAAAAATCCGGATGGCCTGGAAACTGCGCGTCGCCGGATGCTTCTTGTGCTGGTGCCCCGGCACGGCGGCGGCCACCAGGCCGGCCAGCTGTGTCGTGGTCGTGATCGGGTTTTCCGCGCGCGTGTTGACGATGGAGCGCGCGATACGCCGTGAAAAACGCTCCTCGCCGTAGCGCCACAGCACATCGGCGATATCACGTTCGCTTGCACCTGCCAGCCACTCGCTGGCACTGACACCGGCATTCGGGTTCATGCGCATGTCGAGGGGCCCCGCTTGCAGAAAGCTGAAACCGCGTTCGGCGTCATCCAGCTGCGGCGATGAAACGCCGAGGTCCAGCAGGATCCCGTCCACCTTGCCCTGCCATCCCAGTTCCGACACGATTGTTGCAAGTTTGTCGAAGCTCCCGTAGCGCAAGTCCAGACGCGGTTCGTCAGCAAAGCGCTGCGCTGCAAACTCCAGCGCAGCGGGGTCTTTGTCAAAAGCCAGCAGCCGGCCCTGTGCATCCAACCGTTCCAGTACTGCTGCCGCATGACCGCCGCGTCCAAAAGTTCCGTCAATGTACAGACCGTCAGGCCTGATCTGTAGTGCATCCAGTACCTGATCAAGCAGTACCGGACGGTGCAGTTCATCAGCCACTTTAAAGTGTCAGTGTCTCTAGCGGATGCGGAAGGTCGCCTCCGTCGGCGCGCTCTTCCGTCCAGCCAGTGGCAATTTTGTCCCAGGCCTCTTCGTCCCAGATTTCGAAGCGTTTACCCACGCCCAGCAGCGTGACGTTCTTTTCCAGGCCGGCGAAATCACGCAGCCGCGGCGCGATCAGGATGCGACCACTGCCATCAAGCTCGACTTCCGTGGCATAACCGACCAACATACGCTGCATGTCGCGTGTGCGGCGGTCCTGGTTGGGGGTGCGAATAAGCTGGAGTTCAATGTCTTCCCATTCCGGTTGGGGATAAAGCAACAGGCAGCCGTCGTCATGCACCGTCAGCACCAGCCGGCCGTCATAACGCTCGCTCAGGAATGCCCGGTAGCGGGTTGGCAGCGCCAACCGCCCCTTGGCGTCCAGCTTGACTGAACTGCCACCACGAAACACTTGTCTCCCCTCGACCTCCCGGTCTTGCCACTTGGTGCCACTTTGCCCCACTTTTTGACACTATAGGTAGGGATTCCCCACCTTGTCAAGGTGAAAACCCAAAAATCCTGCTTTAGGGACAGTAACTTAGCGACAACAACCTGTAGCGAAACGGCAACAGATTTCGGCTTTGAATTAGAAATCAGATGCTTGGTGACTGTTGCTGTGGAATTGCTTCAAGTTGAGGGCGTTTAATTGAGGCCAGAGCACTTACTTAAGCCAAAATCACAACCGTCATCGGCGAAGGCCGGAATGACGGGGATACGCGCGAATGGAACCTTTCAAGGGGTCAGAGCAGCGACTATCGGAGGGAACAACCTTCATGTGGGAGCGGCTTTCCAGCCGCGATGATCGCGGCTGGAAAGCCGCTCCCACACTATTTTATTTCAAAACCAATAAACGGTTTTTTCTAGAACGGGATATCGTCGTCGAAATCGTCCGCCCCGGCGGCGGCCGGTGCCGGCGCTGCGGCCGGACGGGAGCTGGAGGCGCCGCCGAAATCGGCGCTGCCGCCACCGCCGCGACTGCCCAGCATCTGCATTTCGTTGGCGATGATCTCGGTGGTGTAGCGGTCGTTGCCGGACTTGTCCTGCCATTTGCGGGTCTGCAGTTTGCCTTCGATGTAGACCTGCGATCCCTTTTTCAGGTATTCACCGGCAATTTCAGCCAGACGACGGTAGAACACGATGGTGTGCCACTCGGTCTTTTCCTTCTGCTCGCCGGTCTGTTTATCTTTCCAGGACTCGCTGGTGGCCAGTGTCACGTTGCAGACCGCGTTGCCGTTGGACATGTAACGCACTTCCGGGTCTTTGCCCAGGTTGCCGACCAGGATGACTTTATTGACGCCTCTTGCCATGGTTTTTCCCCTCGTTCAAAGCCACGTTCCCTGTGCCTTTGTGGATGCTGTTTGAATACGAACCGGGCCATAATAACGACGTTTGCCGTCACTGCCCAGCACAGCATGCAAGTCATTGATTTGTCGTTCAGGCTCCAGACGCGGCCGGCACCAGCGCATTCAGCGCCTCCTCATCCAGCGCGCGCTCATCGATCTTGAGGTAGGCGACCTCGTCGTCACCGATCACCACCACTTCCGCCACGCCGGGCACGGCATTGAACCGGCGCGCCAGTTCCCGCGCCTGGTCGGCATCCAGCCGGCCGACCCGCAGCAGCCGGGTCGCCAGGAAGCGCGGGGGGCGCATGCCGACGGCGACTGTCAGCCACAGCAGTGCCGCCCCGGCGCAGAACAGGAACACCGCATCCAGCCCGAAGCGGCCGTGCAACCAGCCGCCGGTCAGGCCGCCGACGAAGGCCCCGAAAAACTGCGAGCTTGAATAGAAGCCCATGGCGGTCCCCTTGCTGTCGGCGGGCGCCATTTTGGCGATCAGCGACGGCAGCAGGGCCTCCAGCAGGTTAAACGCGGAGTAAAAAACGAACAGTCCCAGCCCGATGGTGAAAATCCGGTCGTGGAAGCCGTACAACAGCAGCTCGGCCAGCACCACCACCAGGATCCCGCCCACGAATACCGGCTTGATACGCTGGTGTTTTTCGGCTTGCAGGATAAACGGGATGGCCATCGGCAGCGACAACAGCAGCACCGGCAGGTACACCTCCCAGTGTTTCGCCGCGTCGAGCCCGGCCACGTCGCGCAATGCCAGCGGCAGCACCACGAAACTGGCGGTGAGAATCAGGTGCAGGGAGAAGATCCCGGCATCCAGGCGCAGCAGTTGCCGGTCACGCAGCACAGCGGCGAACTGGGCCGGTACCGGCTCGGCATCGCGCCGCACGCGCGAAATCACCGGGTCCGGCACCAACAGCACGATCACCGCGATACCGCCGATGGCCAGCACCGCGGTCAGCCAGAAGATGCCCGGTACACCGATCCAGCTGTTCAGCAGCGGGCCCAGCACCATCGCCACCGCGAACGAGGCACCGATGCTCATGCCGATAATGGCCATGGCCTTGACCCGGTGCTCCTCGCGAATCAGGTCGGCGGTCAGGGCCATCACCGCCGCGGCAATGGCGCCGGCGCCCTGCATGGCGCGCCCGGCGATGACGCCCCAGATACTGTCGGCGCTGGCGGCCATCACGCTGCCCACCGCGAACACCAGCAAGCCGAAGATAATCACGGGCTTGCGGCCGATATGGTCCGACAGCAGGCCATAGGGAATCTGCAGGAAAGCCTGGGTCATGCCGTAGATGCCGATCGCCAGCCCGGTCAGCGCCGGGGTGACGCCGTCGAGGTGTTCGGCGTACAGGGCGAACACCGGCAGGATCATGAACAACCCCAACATTCGCAGGGCATAGATAATCGCCATGGATGCAGCAGAACGTGCTTCAGCCCGGCTCATGCCGGCGGCTGCATCAGGGTGTTCGTTCACGGAACCGCTTTCCTTTTGGGCCAGGTTAATGGAAACGCGGTATAGTATCAGGTTCACTGTTAAGCCGGAATCAAGATGGACAGCATACGACTGCGCGGCGCACGCACGCACAACCTGCAAAACGTGGATCTGGACCTGCCACGCGACAAACTGATCGTGGTCACCGGCCTGTCCGGGTCCGGCAAATCATCGCTGGCTTTCGATACGATTTATGCCGAGGGGCAGCGCCGCTACGTGGAATCGCTGTCGGCCTACGCGCGCCAGTTCCTGTCGATGATGGAAAAACCCGACATCGACCATATAGAAGGTCTGTCGCCCGCCATCTCCATTGAACAGAAGTCTACCTCGCACAACCCGCGCTCGACGGTGGGCACCATCACCGAGATCCACGATTACCTGCGCCTGCTGTTCGCGCGCGTCGGCACGCCGCGCTGCCCGGAGCACGCCACCACCCTGGAGGCGCAGACCATCAGCCAGATGGTCGACCTGGTGCTGGAACAGCCTGTAGGCACGCGCTGGATGCTGCTGGCGCCGGTGGTGCAGGCGCGCAAGGGCGAGCACCTTGGCATCCTGGAAGAGCTGCGCGCGCACGGCTTTATCCGCGCCCGCATCGACGGCGAAGTGGTCGAGCTGGACCAGACGCCGGCACTGGACCTGCGCCGCAAGCACAACATCGACGTCGTGGTGGACCGCTTCAAGGTACGCGACGACCTGAAACTGCGTCTCGCCGAATCGTTCGAAACCGCGCTGCGCCTGGCCGACGGCCTGGCGCGCGTGGTCAGCATGGACGACGACACCGAGCTGACCTTCTCTGCGAAGTTCGCCTGCCCGCAGTGCGGCTACTCGCTCTCCGAGCTGGAGCCGCGCCTGTTCTCCTTCAACAACCCGGTCGGCGCCTGCCCCGGCTGCGATGGTCTCGGCGTCAAACAGTCCTTCGACCTGAAACGCGTGGTGGCACACCCGCACCTGAGTCTGGCCGGCGGCGCGGTACGCGGCTGGGACCGGCGCAATGCCTACTATTTCCAGCTCATCAGCTCGCTGGCCGACCACTATAGCTTCGATATCGAAACCCCGTTCGAGGACCTGCCGGAGGAAACCCGTGAAGTCATCCTGTACGGCAGCGGCAAGCAGGTCATCGAGTTCCGGTATCTGAACGAGCGCAACGGCGTCAAGGTCAAGCGCCATCCCTTCGAGGGCATCGTGCGTAACATGGAGCGCCGCTACCGGGAAACCGAATCCAGCGTGGTGCGCGAGGAACTGTCGCGCTACCTCAGCAGCCACCCCTGCCCGGACTGCGAAGGCACGCGCCTGAACCGTTCCGCCCGGCACGTGTTTATCGAGGAACGCACCCTGCCGCAGATTGCCGCCCTGCCGGTCGGCGATGCCAGCGAGTTCTTCGCCGGCCTGGAACTGCCCGGGCGGCGCGGCGCCATTGCCAAAAAAATCGTCAAGGAAATCCGCGAGCGGCTGGATTTCCTGGTCAACGTCGGCCTCAACTATTTATCCCTGGAACGCAGCGCCGACACCCTGTCCGGCGGCGAAGCACAGCGTATCCGGCTCGCCAGCCAGATCGGCGCCGGGCTGGTGGGCGTCATGTACGTGCTGGACGAGCCATCCATCGGCCTGCACCAGCGCGACAACCAGCGCCTGCTGAACACCCTCACCTACCTGCGCGACCTGGGCAACACCGTGATCGTCGTGGAACACGATGAAGACGCCATCCGCAGCGCCGACCATGTCGTCGACATGGGCCCGGGCGCCGGCATACACGGCGGCAAGGTCGTCGCGCAGGGCACGCCGCAGGACATCCTCGACAACCCCGCCTCGCTGACCGGCCAGTACCTGAATGGCACACGGCGTATCCGCGGCTCGGACACGCGCACCCGTAACGACACGCAGCGCCAGCTGACCATCCGGGGCGCGACCGGCAATAACCTGAAGTCAGTCCAGCTGGATATCCCGGTCGGCCTGCTGACCTGCATCACCGGCGTCTCCGGCTCCGGCAAGTCGACCCTGATCAACGACACCCTGTACCGCATTGCCGCCATGGAACTGAACAGCGCCAGCACCGACCCGGCGCCCTATGAAAGCATCGAGGGCATGGACCAGTTCGACAAGGTGGTGGATATCGACCAGAGCCCCATCGGCCGCACGCCGCGCTCCAACCCGGCCACCTACACCGGCCTGTTCACCCCCATCCGCGAACTGTTCGCCGGCACCCAGGAAGCGCGTTCACGCGGTTACAAGCCCGGGCGTTTCAGCTTCAACGTCAAGGGCGGCCGCTGCGAGGCCTGCCAGGGCGACGGCGTCATCAAGGTGGAGATGCATTTCCTGCCGGATATCTATGTGCCCTGCGATATCTGCAAGGGTAAACGCTACAACCGCGAGACACTGGATATCCGTTACAAGGGCAGGAACATCCACGAAGTACTGGACATGACCGTCGAGGATGCCGCGGAATTCTTCAGTGCCGTGCCGGTGATTTCACGCAAGCTGCAGACACTGCTGGATGTCGGGCTGTCGTATATACGCCTCGGCCAGAACGCCACCACCCTGTCCGGCGGCGAGGCGCAGCGCGTAAAGCTGTCACGCGAGCTGTCCAAGCGCGATACCGGCAAGACCCTCTACATCCTCGACGAACCGACCACCGGCCTGCACTTCCATGACATCGAACAACTGCTGCGCGTGCTGCACCGGCTGCGCGATCACGGCAACACGGTGGTCATTATCGAGCACAACCTGGACGTCATCAAAACGGCTGACTGGGTGATCGACCTGGGCCCGGAAGGCGGCAACGGCGGCGGCGAAATCATCGCCACCGGCACACCGGAAGACGTTGCCGGGAACAGTGCCTCGCATACCGGGCACTACCTGCGGCCGGTGCTGGAACGGGAACGCGACGACTCCGATACCCACGCCGCATAGGTTGGTACTGAGCGCAGCACCGACCTATATTGCTTAAACCTGAATAACACCCGTCATTCCAGCGCATGCCGGAATGACGGGTGAGCACACATTTACCTGCACTGCTGATACACCCGGTTTACCCAGGCCAGTTTTTCCGACTGTTCATCGACAAACTGCGCCAACGGTTCAGGATACCCCGGCGGCCAGTCCAGGCCGTACCCTGCCGGCCGGCACAGCGGCGCCAGCAGGGATGCAACAGCCAGGTCAGCGCGCGTAAAACCGTCACCGACAAAATACGTCCTGTCCTGGAGATGCACATGCACCTTGTCGATAGCCTGTTCCAGCTGTTGCTGTGACTCGCGCGCTGCTGCCGCATTGATATTCATCAGTTGGCGCATCTTGCGCCTCAGGGCGGGAAACAGGGGACGTATCACCAGCGGGCCGTACCAGGGGCCGCCACCGGTAAAGAAAGGCACCACCAGGGCAGGATGATCGAGCAACGTGTAGTAACAGACGCGCCTGACATGCGCGCCGATCTGCTGATCGGCAAACTTCTCCCACGCCAGGGCCTCCTGTTTCTGCGCCTCATCCACAGGGGTCAGCGAATGCTCCGGGAATGCCTCGTCGAGATAATTGATAATATCGCTGGAGTTCCGGACGGTTTTGCCATCGTGCGTCAGGATCGGAACACTCGCCCGCCCTGTCAGCTTTTTCGCTGTAGAGACATGAAAACCCGGCAGCAGATTAACCAGTCTGTAATCCAGCCCCTTGTGATCGAGCGCCCAGCGAATCTTTTCGCAATAGTGGGATATCGGGAACTGGTAGAGGGTCAGCATCAGTCAATGCGCATCAAAGCGACAGGTAGTCCGCTACGAAGTCGGCATCCTTGTCACCGCGACCGGAAAGATTGACCAGTATCGTTTCATCCGCGGACATGTCTTTTGCAATTTTCATGGCATGGGCAATCGCGTGCGCGCTCTCCAGCGCGGGGATAATACCTTCCAGCCGGGACATCTGCATAAAGGCATCCAGGCATTCCACATCATCGATGGTTTCATACTCGACACGTTTGATATCTTTCAGGTAGCAATGCTGCGGCCCGACACCGGGGTAATCCAGGCCGGACGCGATGGAATAAACGGGCAGCGGGTTACCCGCCTTATCCTGCAGGTTGTAACATTCGAAACCGTGGATGGCCCCCTTGCTGCCCAGGGTCAGGGTGGCGGCATGTTCACCGGTATCCAGCCCCTTGCCGGCCGGCTCCACACCGATCATCCTGACCGACTCATCGTCCAGGAACGCGGTGAACAGGCCGATGGCATTGGAACCGCCACCGACACAGGCAACCAGCACATCGGGCAGCCTGTTTTCCTTTTCCAGGAATTGCGCCCTTGCCTCCCGGCCGACAATACTCTGGAAATCACGCACGATTTTCGGGAACGGGTGCGGGCCGACAACCGAGCCAATCGCATAAAAAAAGTTAACCGGGTCTTTCAGGTACTCTTCAAAGGCGCTGTCGACGGCATCCTTGAGCGTTCTTGTCCCGCGTGACACGGGGACGAGTTTGCAGCCCAGGATTTTCATTTTGGTAACGTTCGGGTGCTCTTTCTCGATATCGATCCCGCCCATGTGTATTTCGCACTCGATACCGACCAGCGCACAGGCGGTGGCCAGCGCCACACCGTGCTGGCCCGCACCCGTCTCCGCCAGCACCTTGGTTTTACCCATGTATTTGGCCAGCAGCGCTTCACCGATGCAGTGATTGATCTTGTGCGCGCCGGTGTGGTTCAGGTCTTCGCGTTTGAAGTAGATGCGCGCGCCACCGACTTCATCCGTCAGGCGTTTGGCAAAATACACCGGGCTGGGCCGACCGGCGTAATCGGCATACAGCTGTTGCAGCTCTTTTTGAAAATCTTCCGTCTGAACGACCTTGTCATAGGCGGCATTGATATCATTCATAATATCAACCAGCGGCGGTGGTATGACCTGGCCGCCGTATTCGCCGAAATATCCGTTCTTGTCAGGCATTTCTACATTTTTTTTCACCATGCTTATACCCTCAACACCGTTGCCACTGTCGCCATTCTAGCCGTCGGCGCACTTCATGCAACGCGTACTCGTTGGATCAACGGAAAGCCGGCGAAGATCCAGCGCTTCGCCGCATACAAAACAGTAACCGTAGTCATCCGTGGCGATACGCCGCAAGGCGCCCTCGATCTTCGTCAGCCGGTCCTGACGCCGCCGGGCGGTTTCAAGCGCCATTTGCTGCGCCTGCAAGGCATCCATGCGGGAAAGCCTGCCAACCCTGGCCTGGTCCAGCTCCACGGTTCCGGCGGCCTCTCCGGAGGCTTCTTCCCGGGCCTGGAGCTCTGCCTTCAGCCGCAGCAGGCTTGCCCGGATGTGTTCAATATCATCGTCGTTCATGCAGACAGCCTAGCGCATGTAGGCATAACCTTCATGCTGCAACCGGACTATTTCCGCATCGGCCATGGGCACCATTCTCACAAAGCCGTGGATATCCTCCGGCCCGTAACCCAACAGCTTTGCCGCAGCGCGGCACATCCTGAACTCAATAGAAGTGCCAACCGTCAGGCTTTGCGCCCGTTGCATGATATCCCTGTGCTCATCCAGCCTGTCAATCGCAAAAAGAGGCACCGCATTCCCATGGACAATCACCACGACTGAACTGTCGAGCGAGTCCGAGCCATAGAGCTTGTAAAGGTACCCGGCCCGGTCAAGCACACTGGCCAGATCATCCTCGTCACCCGAGGCAAAGTCATACAGCACTTTCGCCGGCTCGTATTCGATGTCCATCACGCCCGCCCTGCCCCAGGGGGCGCTTTCATCAGCAAAAAGCTGCGCTGTATAGCCCGGCAAAAGCAATATGACGAACAAGACCTGCTGGATTCTTCCCATGTTAACTCCCTGTTGATATCGAGACCGAATACCCCGTCTCCCGGGCCGCAGAAACAGGGCTACGGGGACAGGAACGGTATTTCCTGCAAAGAAAAGTACAACCCTATGGCCATGAAAAACGCCACATAGCCGATTATAAGGAATTTTGCGGTGAATAACGCCGGGTCATTTGTCGTACTGTGATTGATATACAGCTTGTAGGCAATCAGGTTCGCCAACGACCCGAAAAGACTGCCAAAACCACCGACACTTACCCCCCAGAGCAGCGCTTCCCAATGCGCAGTGAACTTTGCAAACAGCACGGCAACAGGAACATTGCTTATCACCTGGCTGGCAAGCGCGGAAAACAGGAAAATATGCCCGGCGTGGCTGATTTCCGCTTCCAGCATAAACCGGATGTTCTCCGCAAGCCCGAAAAAGAACAGGAAACTCAGCAACAGCGCATAATCGACACGAAGCGCCTCCCGGTCAAAGAGCAGCACATACAGGACAGCCAGAAGCGCAGTGGGAACCGGCAACTCACGCAGCACGGTCAGGAGGACAACAACAAGCAATACGCCATAGATGTAGGACGATTTCCCCACCCTGGCAACCGGCGCCGGGTGTGACAGGTCTGCACGGGTTTTAATCGCCAGCGCACTCACCACAAGAAGCAACAGGAAAACCAGTGAAAACGGCGCAATCGAACTGACAAACTGCACGGCGGACACGTCATAAAACCAGTAAATAAACAGGTTTTGCGGGTTACCAAAAGGCGTGAGCGCAGAACCGGCATTGGCCGCCAGCGCCTGCAGGATAACCAGAATATCCTTGCGATCGATACTGAGCGCCAGGGTCAGCGGCACAATGACAATCAGGACAACATCATTGGTAATCAGCATCGAAAGGAAAAACGTCGCGACCACCAGCTTCAGCGGGATATATTTCCCGCCCTCGATACGCCGGGACAGCAGTGAAATCAGGCCGCTTTTCTGAAACCCGCTGACAACGACAAAAAGGGTGAACAGGATAAAGATCACCTCCATTTCCTGCATTGAATAGACAGGAAAATGTCTGGCGTATATCGAAGTAAGAACAACCCCTGCACCTGATACCGCCAGGAGCCACTCTTTCAGGATAAAATCTATAAACAGATTTCGCTGCTGCAATCTTCAGCCGTGATCAGGCAGTGGCACGCACGAAAGGCGCATTAAAAATCCATATCGTCCGAGGTAATACAGGCTCCCAGGTCTTTAAGAATCCCGTTCTCGATATTGTAGATCCACCCGTGAATGGACAGCTCACACCCCCGCTTCCAGGCGTTTTGCACAATAGTTGTGTTACAGATGTTTGTTACCTGTTCTTTTACATTCAGCTCACAGAGCAGATCGAGTTGCTCGGCATGGTCTAAACCTTTAAAGCTTTCCTCATTAAAACGAATAACATCCTTGACGTGGCGCAACCAGTTATCGATAAGCCCGTGTTCCTGGTTCTCCAGGGCGGCCTTGATGCCCCCGCACCCGTAGTGCCCGCAAATAATAATATGCTTGACCTTGAGGACTTCGACAGCGAACTGTACGACAGAGAGACAATTCAGATCGGTATGGACGACAACATTGGCAATATTCCTGTGCACAAACACTTCGCCGGGCGGCAGATTTACAATCTGGTTGGCGGGGACCCGGCTATCCGAACATCCGATCCATAAATACTCGGGCGCCTGTTGCCGGGACAACTGCGAGAAAAATTCCGGGTCTTTTTCCTTGATCGAGGCTGCCCACGCCAGATTCCTGTCAAAAAGATACTTTAGTGTTTTCACCGCTCGAATTATCCCATATACCTGCGCGTTGCCGCAATGTAACACAGCACCCTGGAAGACGAAGCTCTTTATACACTGCCAGGCTCCCTCGGTTGTTAGATTTTTTCAACTTTAGTTACCTGAAAATATTCTTTAATGGGAGGATTTACACACAATTTCAGCGTATCTGGAAACATTTGTTCATAAGCAATACCAGAACCAACAAGAACCTCCTTATCAAACTCAACTAGAATTGAATCATTAAATCTACTATCGTCAACTTCACCAATGGCCCAAAAGAATTTGTATTCATCGTCACCAGTACTATCAATCAGGTAAATACGACCTGATATTTTTTGAGGCCATGTAGAAACACCCAATAAGTATTCCTCGGCGTCATTACACTCTTTTGCGAGTGCTTCCAGCGGGTCTTGCAGATCTATCCCAACCAATATTTTCAACACCCATTTATATAAACTCATAACCTTGTCATAAATTTAACGATTGAGTACAACTGCGCGCGGTACGCGCGTCGGTGGACAATTGGTTATATGCGACCGAGCCAATAAATAGCCCGGCTTCCTGCTGTTATGCATAACAGCAACGATAAAAATTCTTTCAGAGGTATGCCTATAGATAACAGAGAAGGGAAAGCGGGAATCTACGAAACCCCTTTTGCAACTTCGGCCACGTTTCAGGGAGTTCCGTAATGACCTCGTAAGCAGCTTCAGGCTCACCGATAAAATCATCGCCCAAG
>DRNU01000159.1 GCA_011374975.1 Gammaproteobacteria bacterium
CTTAACATGCCCGCAAACAGCAATTCCAGGCGTAATGTGCTCATCACCGGCTGCTCGACCGGCATCGGCCACTGCGTTGCACATGGCCTGAAAAAGCGCGGCTACCGCGTCATTGCCAGCGCCCGCAAAGCGGCCCATGTCGAGCGCCTGCAGGCGGAAGGGCTGGAATGCCTGCAACTGGACCTCGATGACCCGCTTTCCATTGAACGCGCGGTGCAGGAACTGGCCGACAGTACTGGCCGGGAAATCTACGGGTTATTCAATAATGCGGGTTTTGGCCAACCGGGCGCGGTGGAAGACCTGCGCCGCGATGTGCTGCGCGCCCAGTTCGAGACCAATGTGTTCGGCACCATTGACCTGACCAACCGGGTGCTGCCGTGGATGCGTGCCGCCGGCGAGGGCCGCATCATCCAGAACAGTTCGGTGCTGGGTTTTGTTGCGCTGGCCTACCGGGGCGCCTACAACGCCAGCAAGTACGCGCTGGAAGGGCTGTACGATACGCTGCGGCTGGAACTCGACGGCAGCGGTGTGTATGCCGTCCTGATCGAACCCGGCCCGATCACCAGCCGTTTCCGCGCCAATGCGTTTGCCGCCTACCAACGCAATATCGACGTCGATAACAGCGTGCACCGGGACAGCTACCTGGCCACCGAAAAACGTCTGCTCAAGGAAGGACCGGCAGTGCCTTTCACCCTGCCGCCGGAGGCCGTGCTCGACAAAGTGATCAGGGCGCTGGAAAGCCCGCGGCCCGCACCACGCTACTACGTGACGTTCCCGACCTGGTTGTTCGGCACACTGAAACGCGTGCTGGGCAGCCGGACGCTGGATCGCGTGTTACTCAAAGTGTCGCGCGGGGAGCAGAAATAAAAAAACCCACCGGCTGGCGGTGGGTTTCGGGACGCAGAACAGCGTGGTATTACAGGTCCAGACGAACACCTGCAAAATAGACGTCGTCATCGCCGAACTGGCTGGTCTTGATATTGATTGACAGTTTCTTGGTCACCTTGATCAGCGGGCCGATAACCAGCACGGTATCGCTGGAGGCCGTATCGGCCGTGCGGTGCCTGCCCCAGACATTCAGCTCAAGGCGCTTGAAGGCCTTGTAACGGATACCGACATCAAAGATACCGCCCCAGTCACTCTTTGAAGAGATATTGCTGTCATTGATGCTGTTATAGAACCAGGTGCCGCCCGCGAACCCGTCGAGTTTTTTCTTGATCAACGGGTAGTGTCCCCGGGCACCGGCGCTGAACTCGTAAAAGTCAGGGTCGTCGTTACCATTGGGAGGCGGATAGTCCTCGACCTGTCCACGCTTGAAACCGGCACGCAGCGCGACGTACTCAAACGTATCAAAGGAGCCGTTGACGACGCCCATCTTGATATTGTTTTTGTCACCGTCGACGAACTCGTAGCCGGCATCGACATAGGTATATTTGAAGCCTTTACCTGCCAGTACCGGCGTAGCGATACCGACCAGCGCGCTGACCAGCAGCACCCCAATGGCTTTTGTTGAATTCATTAACTCCTCCTCCTGATATTATTATTCTCCGGCTGACGCCAAAGACCGACTAATACTACGGATTCAAACCCGGCCCTTCAAGCCGAAATATCCGGCAAAACAAAAAAAAGGCGGGCCGAAGCCCGCCTTTTACCCTTGAAATACAAGGCTTTTCAGGCCGCGCTGGCCTGCTCGCTGCCGACCCGGAACACCAGCCGGTCGCCTTCCAGGTCGACCTCGATCTGCTGCCCGGGGTGGAAACGGCCGGCCAGGATTTCCTGTGCCAGCGGGTTTTCCAGCTGCTGCTGGATGGCCCGCTTGAGCGGCCTCGCCCCGTAGACCGGGTCGAAACCGGCCTCACCCAGCCGATCCAGCACGGCATCGGTCAGTTTCAGGCCCAGGTCCCGCTCTGCCAGGCGCTTGCGCAAGTACTCGATCTGGATACCCGTGATGGCCCGGATCTGCTCGCGACCCAGCGGGTGGAACACCACCGCCTCGTCGATACGGTTGATGAACTCGGGCCGGAAATGCGACCCGACCACCTCCATCACCGCCTGCTTCATGCGCTCGTAGTTGGACTCCCCGGCCAGTTCCTGGATCAGCTGACTGCCCAGGTTGGAGGTCATGACGATTACCGTGTTACGGAAATCGACCGTACGCCCCTGGCCATCGGTCAGGCGGCCGTCATCCAGCACCTGTAACAGCACGTTGAAGACATCCGGGTGCGCCTTCTCGACTTCGTCCATCAGGATCACCGAGTAGGGTTTGCGGCGTACTGCCTCGGTCAGGTAACCGCCCTCCTCGTAGCCCACGTAGCCCGGCGGGGCACCGATCAGGCGCGCCACCGAATGCTTCTCCATGAACTCGGACATGTCGATACGCACCATGGCCTCTTCGGTATCGAACAGGAACTCGGCCAGCGCCTTGGTCAGCTCGGTCTTGCCGACACCGGTCGGACCCAGGAACAGGAACGAACCATTGGGCCGGTTGGGATCGGACAGGCCGGCACGCGAACGGCGGATGGCGTCGGAAACCGCCTTGACGGCCTCTTCCTGCCCCACCACGCGCTGCTGGATGTAGTCTTCCATGCGCAGCAGCTTGTCGCGCTCGCCCTCGAGCATCTTCGATACCGGGATGCCGGTCCACTTGGACACCACCTCGGCGATTTCCTCTTCGGTCACCTTGTTGCGCAGCAGGGTCATTTCCTGCATTTCCGCCTGTGCGGCCATATCCAGCTGTTTTTCCAGCTCGGGGATACGCCCGTACTGCAATTCACCGGCACGCGCCAGGTCACCGGCGCGCTGCGCCGTTTCCAGTTCCTGGCGGGCCCGCTCCAGTTCTTCCTTGATATGCGAGGAACCCTGCACCGCGGCCTTTTCGGCCTTCCAGATCTCTTCCAGGTCGGAATATTCGCGCTCCAGCGTATCGATCTCGTCCTGCAGGATACCGAGCCGCTTCACCGAGGCCTCATCGCTTTCTTTCTGCAGCGCCTCGCGCTCGATCTTGAGCTGGATCAGGCGTCGCTCCAGGCGGTCCAGCTGCTCCGGCTTGGAATCGATCTCCATTCGGATACGGCTGGCGGCCTCGTCGATCAGGTCGATGGCCTTGTCGGGCAGCTGCCGGTCGGTGATGTAACGCGTCGACAGGGTCGCTGCCGCAACGATCGCGGGGTCGGTGATATCGACACCGTGATGCACCTCGTAGCGTTCTTTCAGACCGCGCAGGATGGCGATGGTGTCTTCCACCGACGGCTCGTCCACCAGCACTTTCTGGAAGCGCCGCTCCAGCGCCGCGTCCTTTTCGATGTACTTGCGGTATTCATCCAGCGTAGTCGCGCCCACGCAGTGCAGTTCACCGCGCGCCAGCGCCGGCTTCAGCATGTTGCCGGCGTCCATGGCACCTTCCGCCTTACCGGCGCCCACCATGGTGTGCAGTTCATCGATGAACAGGATGATCTGGCCTTCCTGCTTGGACAGGTCTTTCAACACCGCCTTGAGACGTTCCTCGAACTCGCCGCGGAACTTGGCGCCGGCGATCAAGGAACCCATATCCAGGCTCAGCAGGCGCTTGCCCTTGAGGCCTTCCGGCACTTCACCATTAATAATACGTTGCGCAAGGCCTTCCACGATGGCGGTCTTGCCGACACCGGGCTCACCGATCAGCACCGGGTTGTTCTTGGTGCGGCGCTGCAGTACCTGCACGGTACGGCGGATTTCGTCGTCGCGGCCAATAACCGGGTCGAGCTTGCCCTGTTCGGCGCGCTCGGTAAGGTCGATGGTGTATTTTTCCAGCGCCTGGCGCTGGTCTTCGGCATTGGGGTCGTCAACGCTCTGGCCACCACGCACGTTGTCGATGGCTTTTTCGATCGACTCCTTGCCGGCACCGGCCTGGCGCAACGCTTCGCCCAGCTGGCCCTTGTCTTCGACAGCCGCCAGCACGAACAGCTCGGACGAGATGTACTGGTCCTTGCGCTTCTGTGCCAGTTTGTCGGTCAGGTTCAGCAACCGGGTCAGGTCGTTGGAGATATGCACGTCTCCAGCCGTGCCTTCCACCACCGCGAGGCGGTCCAGTTGCTCGCCCAGCTGCGAACGCAGCAGGTTGATGTTGACGCCGGCCTGGGTCAGCAGATGACGGACACTGCCGCCCTCCTGGTCCAGCAGCGCCACCATGACGTGCACCGGTTCGATATAATTGTGGTCACGACCTACCGCCAGGCTCTGTGCATCCGCCAGCGCCATCTGGAACTTTGAAGTCAGTTTGTCCATCCGCATAACAAGGGCTCTCCCCGAAAATTCATTTCACTTGCCCCCTATATGGGTGAGATCGGGGGGAATTTCAAGGCGTGAGTGGCAATTATGGCGTTTCAGGGCAATTTGCGGGTCATTCAGGTTGATTTTGGGCTCTCGCAGAGACGCAAAGAGCGCAAAGGAAAGAATCAGTAAAAATTCCGGGCTCTCGCAGAGACGCGAAGAGCGTTAAGGGCAGAAGGGGTAATTCAATGAATTTACGCCGTGCAGACAGTCTTTTCCTTTGCGCTCTTTGCGTCTCTGCGAGAGAAAAATCTTTTACCCATCATAAATCACTGCTTGTAGACCTTGCGCTGAAACAGGTCCTGGCGACGGCTGACCAGCCGGTCGAGGAACAGCAGGCCGTCCAGGTGGTCCATCTCGTGCTGGATGGCGCGCGCCTCGAAGCCGTCCATGTCGAAGCTGAGTGGCTCGCCGTGGCGGTCCAGCGCCTCCAGCTGGATGCGCTCGGCGCGCACCACGTTGCCGGTGTAATCGGGCACAGACAGGCAGCCCTCGCGGCCCATGGCAAAACCGTCCCACTCGGTGATTTCGGGGTTCACCAGGATCAGGTGGCCGTGGTTGCGGGTTTTTTTCCGGCCCGAGACGTCGACAATGAGCACCCGCTCGAACCAGCCGACCTGCGGCGCCGCAATGCCCACCGCGCCCGGCCCGGCCAGGCGCGTGTCTTCCAGATCGTCGATGCGCGCCTGCAGGGCGGCATCGAACTGCTGCACCGGCCCGGAAACCTGGCGCAGGCGCTCGTCGGGGTAGGTCAGTATCTCCAGGACCGCCACGGTTCAGCCGATCAGGGTTTCTATCGGGTGGACATCCACCTTGACGCCGTCGGCCTGCAACGGAGCCAATGCGGTCTGGATGGCATCTATACCCTGCTCTGCGACACCCTCGATCTGCAGGATATAAATCGGCTGCTGCTCGGTGCCGCCGACGTCGGATTCCAGATCGAGGATATTCAGGCCGGCCTGCTCGGCCCGCGTGGTGACCTGCGCCACGATGCCGGCACGGTCGGCGCCGTGCACCCGGATGCACACGTCCGGCACCAGGCGCTGGTGCAGTCCGGGGTCGATAGCATCGATGTGCAGGGCCAGGCCCAGACGCTCCGCCACCGGCTGCAGGACGGCGCGCACACCGGCCTCGTCTCCACCCTCCACCATCATCATGACGCTGAAGTTCTGGCCCAGGCGAATCATTGAAGACTCACCCAGGTTGCAGTCGGCGTCGAACAGGGCCGTGGTCACGGCGGCGACAATACCGGGCCGATCCTTGCCCACCAGCGTTAGCATGTACCAGTTCGACATGGTTCTGTCCTCGCGTTATTAATGCAGGGTAGCGTGTGTAAAGTAAATCAGGGCGACACCGGCGCCGATCAGCAGCACCTGCTTGAGCGTGGCACTGAACTCGACCCGTTTGTGCAGCCCAGGGATCAGGTCGGCCACAGCCACGTAGATAAAACTGGAAGCCGCCACCGCCAGCACATAGGGCAGCACCGGTTGCAGGTCCATGAAGCTGTAATAGGCCAGCACCGCGCCGACCACCGTGGCGAGGCTGGACAGCAGGTTGAATATGAAGGCCCTGGAGGTGCTGAAACCGCTGTGCAGCAACACCGCGAAATCACCGACTTCCTGCGGGATTTCGTGGGCCGCGACGGCCAGGCTGGTAACGATGCCCAGATGGATATCGGTCAGGAAGGCGGCACTGATCAGCACCCCGTCGATGAAATTGTGCAGGCCGTCGCCGATCAGGATCAGGGTACCGGCGGCCCGGTTCGGGTGGTCATGCCCGCCCGCCTCCTCCGGTGCGTGTACCTCGCAGTCTTCATGGTGGCAATGCCGCCACAGCACCAGTTTCTCCAGCAGGAAAAATGACAACAGACCCAGCAGCAGGGCGCCGGTAACATTGTGGAAATTGTTGCCACCGACACCTTCCAGCGCGTGCGGTAACAGGCCCAGCAAAGCCGCACCCAGCAACGCACCGATGGCGAAACTGACGGCGTGCGGCAGCAGCCGGGTGCGCAAGCCCGCCGGCAACAGCAGGAAACCCGCCGCGGCGATAACGCTGAGCACGCCGCCCAGCAGGGAAAACAGCAGAATCCAGGACAGTAATGACATAAGCTCGCCAGTATAGCGCAGTGTGAGCTGTGTACCCGAGCTCGAGACAGGACTTCAGCAGGCTCAGTTCAAACCGGCATCCAGTGCATGACACCTCATGGATTCCGGCCTTCGCCGGAGTGACGCATTCATCCGGGTTTCCCTGCGAAGTCGTTTACGCGTCAATCACCTCCTTCATCCAGCCAGATCAGCGACGCCATACGCCCGGTCGTGCCATCACGCCGGTAGGAGTAAAAACGTTCCCGGTCACTGAAGGTGCAGAAACCACCGCCATATACCGCATCCACACCGACCGCCTGCAGGCGGATACGGGCCAGCCGGTACAGGTCGGCCAGCCAGTGTCCGTCCCGCGTGGCCTTGAATGCGTCGCTGGCCTGCGCATGCTGATCGACAAAAGCCTGCCTGACCTCGTCGCCGACCTCGAAGGCCGCCGGACCGATGGCCGGGCCAAGCCAGGCCAGCAGCTGCCCGGGATCGGTATCCAGTGCCCGCACACTGCTTTCCAGGATGCCGCCGGCCAGCCCGCGCCAGCCGGCATGTGCGGCGGCGACCCGGCTGCCGGCCCGGTCGCAGAACAGGACCGGGAGGCAATCGGCGGTCAGTACGGCACAGACCACACCGGCACTGCGGGTAAACGCGGCATCGGCCTGCGGGCAGGAGCCCGTGGTACCGGCATCGATAATCCTGTCACCGTGCACTTGGTCCAGCCACCGTGGGGCCGCCGGCAGCGCCAGGGTCTGCTGCAACAGTATCCGGTTCTGCTGTACTGCCGCTTCAGCGTCACCCACATGGGCGGCGAGATTCAGGCTGTCCCAGGGGGCGCGGCTGACGCCGCCGTGACGGGTACTGGCCGCTGCCTGTACCTGCGCCGGCGCCGGCCAGTCCGGGCGGATCATGCTTCCGCCCTCAGCACATCGAGCAACTGCGCAAAATCCTCCGGCATATCGGCTTCCCAGCCGACCGGCTCGCCGCTGGCCGGGTGGATCAGCTCCAGGCGCGCGGCATGCAGGGCCTGGCGGCGGAACCCGCCAATCGCCTCGCGCAGCGCTGCTGAAGCCCCGCGTGGAATGCGCAACCGGCCGCCGTACAGGGGATCGCCGACCAGCGGGCAATGAATATGTGCCATATGCACCCGGATCTGGTGGGTACGGCCGGTTTCCAGGCGCACCTGGACCAGGGTGTGCGCCGGGAAACGCTCCAGCACCCGGTAATGCGTTATCGCTTCCTTGCCGGAATCCACCACCGCCATACGCAGGCGGTCGCGCGGATGGCGGCCGATGGGCGCATCGATGGTGCCGCCCGCCGTCAACACGGTATGCAGCAGCGCCAGGTATTCGCGATGCACGGTACGCGCCTGTAACTGCTCGACCAGCGCCTTGTGCGCCGTCAGGCTGCGCGCCACCACCATCAGGCCGCTGGTATCCTTGTCCAGGCGATGCACGATGCCGGAGCGCGGCAGACTGACCAGCTGCGGGTCGTAATGCAGCAGGGCATTCTGCAAGGTACCGTCCGGATTACCGGCAGCGGGATGCACCACCAGCCCGGCCGGCTTGTTCAATACCAGCAGGTGCTCGTCCGCAAAACGTACGTCCAGCGGGATATCCTGCGCGATGACCTCGGATTCGGGCTCCGGTTCGGCCCGGATCTCGACTTTCTCACCACCCAGCACACGGTACCTGACCGGCACCGGGCGCCCGTCCAGCAATACCTGTTCCGCCCTGATCCAGCGCTGCAGGCGACTGCGCGAATAGCCGGAAAACAGCTCCGCCAGCACCTGGTCGAGACGCCTCCCGGCTGCCGCTGCGGGAATACTGCCGGTTAAATGAATGGCTTCTGTCATCGAATCAGGTAGTCTCCGGGGCCTGTCCGCTTTACAATTTCACTTTAACGAAACCAACCGGATACTCAGGCTGATGCGCTGGCTACGTCTTATACCTTTATTGACCGTTTTATTCACCTTCGGCTGTGCCACCACGCCGGACGACGAGCTGGAAGGCCTGTCGGCCATTGACCTGTACAACCAGGCCAAGGATGCGCTCAACTCGGGCGACTACGAGACCGCCATCAATACTTTCGAACGCCTGGAAGCACGTTTTCCGTTTGGCAAGTATGCACAGCAGGCGCAGCTGGAAATCGCCTATGCCTACTACAAGTTCAATGAACCGGATTCCTCTATCGCGACCGCCGACCGATTCATCCGTAACAACCCGGGCAACCCGCACCTGGACTATGCCTATTACCTGAAGGGACTGGCCAATTACACCCGCGGCGAGAACATTGTCGACCGATTGATACCCCGCGAACCATCAGAACGCGATACCCGTGCGTTGCGCGACTCCTTTAATGACTTCACCGAACTGGTGAAGAAATTCCCCGACAGCCGCTACACGGAAGATGCCAGGCTGCGCCTGGTGTTCCTGCATAACATGCTGGCCAAATATGAAATCAACGTCGCAAATTACTATATGAAGCGCGGCGCCTACGTGGCAGCGGCGAACCGGGCAAAGTATGTGATCGAGAACTACCAGCGTACCCCGGCGGCAAGAAGTGCGCTGGAAGTGCTGGTAAAAGCCTATACCGAAATGGGCATGGAGGATCTGGCACAGGATGCGCAGCGGGTTCTGGACCTGAACACGCCGGCCGGGACCGGCAGCACAAAATAAAACAGGACTTGCCGGAGTTTGCGCCAGCGGCTAGATAGCATCCTGGTCGGTTTCACCGGTACGGATCCGCACCACGCGCTCGACCGAAGTAATAAATATCTTGCCGTCACCGATCTTGCCGGTACGCGCGGCGTTGGTGATGGTTTCGACGCAACGGTCGAGGTCTTCTTCGCGCACCACTACTTCGAGCTTCACCTTGGGCAGGAAATCAACCACGTACTCCGCACCACGGTACAGTTCGGTATGCCCCTTCTGCCGGCCGAAGCCTTTTACTTCAATCGCCGTCATGCCGGTGATACCAATCTCTGACAGCGCTTCGCGCACGTCGTCCAGCTTGAATGGCTTGATGACGGCTTCGACTTTTTTCATAGGTCGTTCCCCTGTTGAGGTTGGTGTAAATACGTAACGATACTAAAAGCCGCGGCAAGAATCGACCGTTAATCGCCGGACTGCGTATCCCGGAATCCGGAGGTGATAGGGTAACGCCGGTCACGCCCGAAGGCTCGCCGGGTAATACGCACACCGGGCGGGGCCTGGCGCCGCTTGTATTCGTTGCGATCCACCAGCGCGGTAATGCGCCGCACCGTTGCGACATCGAAACCCTGCGCCACCAGCTCGGCGATGCCGAGATCCTGCTCGATATAGCCTTCCAGTATCGGGTCGAGCACGCTGTACGGCGGCAGTGAATCCTCGTCCTTCTGGTCCGGCGCCAGTTCGGCGGAGGGCGGACGCTCCAGCACCCGTTGCGGGATAACCGGGGCAATGGCATTGCGGTATTCACACAGTCGATAGACCAGCAGTTTGGGTACATCCTTGATCGGTGCAAAGCCGCCCGCCATGTCACCGTACAGGGTCGCGTAGCCCACCGACATTTCGCTTTTGTTACCGGTGGTCAGCACGATCCGCCCCTGCTTGTTGGACAACGCCATCAGGATCACCCCCCGGCAGCGGGCCTGGATGTTCTCCTCGGTGGTATCCGGGGCGGCGCCGGCAAAGCTGTCCGACAGCACATCCAGGAAGGCTTTGAACGGCTGTTCGATGGATATCTCCCGGTATTCCACACCCAGCGCTTCGGCCTCGGCACGCGCGTCCTCGTGGCTTATGTCCGCGGTATAGCGGGACGGCATCATTACCACCTGCACATGCTCCGCGCCGATCGCGTCGACCGCAATCGCCAGTGTCAGGGCCGAATCGACACCACCTGACAGGCCGATGACAGCGCCCGCAAAAGCGTTCTTTTCGATATAGTCGCGCACCCCCAGCACCAGCGCCTGGTAGACACTGGCGACCTCGTCAATACGCGGCGTCACGACACCCGGCAGCGGCTCTACGGCCGTATCGGTCACGGCGAAATCCACCGCGTAAAGTCCTTCGCAATAGGCCGGTGCGCGCACCACGGTAGCGCCGTGCCGGTCCAGCACAAAGGATTCACCATCGAAGACCAGTTCGTCCTGCCCCCCGGTCAGGTTGACATAAACCACCGGGCAACCGGTTTCTGAAACACGCCGTGCGACCACGGCTTCACGCTCATCGCCCTTGCCGGTATGGAACGGCGAGGCGTTCAGGTTGACCAGCAGGCGGGCACCGGCCTGCGCCGCGGCACGCGCCGGTTCCGGCATCCAGATGTCCTCACAGATACTGACACCGATCGCAATGCCGGCCACCTCGGCGACACAGAACCCGTCACCCGGCACGAAATAACGCTTCTCGTCGAACACGCTGTAGTTGGGCAGGTGGTGCTTGCGGCAGCGCGCCAGCACCTGCCCGTCGCGCAGCAGGGAAGCGGTATTGAAGCGGCCCTCGGGCACCTGCTCGGGATGACCCACAAGCACGTCGATACCAGCAACCTGTGTGGCAATGCGCTGCAACGCCGCATCCACCTGCAGCTGCAAACCGGGGCGCAGCAACAGATCCTCGGGCGGATAGCCCGTCAGCGTCAGCTCGGGAAAGACAATCAGGTCGGCATTCAGTTCGTCGCGCGCGCGCAGCGCGGCGATAATGACACGCTCGCTGTTGGCCGCGACATCGCCGACCAGCAAATTGATTTGCGCCATAACCAGACGCAGCACCGCCTGCCCCGGGCGTGCCGCCGTGTTCACGACGCGGCCAGGACTTCCTGCATGCGTACACCCATGTCAGCCGGTGAACGCACCACCGCCACACCGGCCTGCTGCAGTGCCGCAAACTTGGCTTCCGCCGTACCCTTGCCGCCGCTGATAATCGCGCCGGCGTGGCCCATGCGTTTGCCGGGCGGGGCGGTGACGCCGGCGATATAGGCAACCACCGGCTTGCTCATGTGCGCCTGGATAAATTCAGCGGCCTGCTCCTCGGCGCTACCGCCGATTTCACCGACCATGATGACGCCCTCGGTATCCGGGTCACGCTCAAAACGCTCCAGGCAGTCAACGAACTCCAGGCCATGGATCGGATCACCACCGATACCCACGCAGGTGCTCTGGCCAAGACCGGCCAGGGTGGTCTGGTAAACGGCCTCGTAGGTCAGTGTGCCGGAGCGGGACACGATGCCGATTTTCCCGGGCTTGTGAATGGCACCCGGCATGATGCCGATCTTGCACCCGCCAGGTGTGATAATACCCGGGCAGTTGGGGCCGATGAGGTGTGCGTCACTGCCGGACAGGGCTGCTTTTACCTTCAGCATGTCCAGCACCGGGATGCCTTCGGTGATACAGACAATCACCTTGATACCGGCATCGGCAGCTTCCAGGATGGCGTCGGCGGCGAAGGCGGCCGGCACGTAGATCATGCTGGCATCGGCGGCGGTTTCACGCACCGCATCCTGGACGGTATTGAACACCGGCAAATCCAGGTGCTGCTGGCCGCCCTTGCCGGGTGTGACCCCCCCCACCAGCTGCGTGCCATAGGCGAGCGCCTGTTCGGAGTGAAAAGTACCCTGCCGGCCGGTGAAACCCTGGCAGATGACCCGGGTCCGGCTATCTATAAGTATGCTCATGCGCGGGCCTCCCCGGCTGCCTGCACCACTTTCTCGGCAGCATCGGTCAACCCCTCGGCGGTGAGAATGCTGAGACCGGACTCGGCCAGCAGCGCCTTGCCCTGGTCGACATTGGTGCCTTCCAGGCGCACTACCACGGGCAGACTGACGCCCACCTCCTGTACCGCCTGGATAATCCCCTCGGCGATCAGGTCGCAGCGCACGATACCGCCGAAGATGTTGACCAGGATGGCGCGCACCTTGGTATCAGACAGGATCAGCTTGAAGGCCTCCGCCACCCGGTCGGCAGTGGCTCCACCGCCCACGTCGAGGAAGTTGGCCGGCTCGCCGCCGTGCAGCTTGATCAGGTCCATGGTCGCCATGGCCAGGCCGGCGCCGTTCACCATGCAGGCAATATCGCCGTCGAGGGTAATGTAGTTCAGCCCGTGCTCGCTGGCGCTGCGCTCCTTGTCGTCTTCCTGGCTGGGATCGCGCAACTCGCTGGCCTCGGGGTGGCGGTACAGGGCGTTGTCATCGAGATCCAGCTTGGCATCCAGCGCCAGCAACTCGCCGGACGCCGTCACCACCAGCGGATTGATCTCCA
>DRNU01000160.1 GCA_011374975.1 Gammaproteobacteria bacterium
CTGTTTACCTCTACACCTATTCCAGCGCCGGCACACACCACATCGAGCGCATGAAAGCCTTGGCCATGAGGGGGGATGGATTGAACGCATATATAAACGAACACGTCAGGAAGGCATACGCACGGAAAGAAAAATAAGCCCCGCTGAAACGATCCCGCAAAAGTAGTGGTCCGCATTCAGCCAGATGCTGTACTGCGCCGGGTTCAGTATCACCGGCATTCGGTCATGAATGGGCTGCATGGTCTCGTTGGCGCCAGTGACTATGATCGAGCAGCTATTGAATCCTGGGCCCTCCCTGTCCCAGTGATCCCAGAGGCCGGCAAACGCAAATAACCCGCCCTCGGGCAACCGTATGTGGTGCGGTATCTTGTGCCCACCCCCCTGCTTCCACTCGTAGAAGCCGGTGGCCGGGATCAGACAGCGCTTTCGCCGGAAGGCTTCGCGGTAGGTCGGCTTTTCTGCAACGGTTTCTGCCCGGGCGTTTATCGTCGAATACTTTGGCTTTTCTTCTTTCGACCAGTTCGGCACCAAGCCCCACCTGGCCATCGCCAGTTCCCGGCCGCTGCCCATATCCCGGACAATCGGCACGTCCTGGCTGGGCGCGATGTTATACCGGGGCTGCAGCTCCGACACATCGAACAGGGTTTGCTCGATCTCGAAGTAGTCAACCAGGGTCTTGGCGTCGGTGATCAGATTGAATCGGCCGCACATGGTGCAAGAAAACTACCACAGCCAAAGCGAAGCCGCCAAATGGCAGTCATGCAAGCCTGAAATATGCGAGCTGGTTCCAGCCACAGAGGTCGTCGCTACCCCTCCCCTGAACGGAGTCAGTAAGCCGTTTCTGATTCACTTGTAGGATATTTCTTACACGTGTAGGCTATTTTTTACAGATACGAAGCGTTTCGCGAAAATATTGGGGGAAATAGTGAATACCAATCTACTAAGAATATCCGGTGCATGTATTTTACTACTCAGTCTTGGTTGGCTAAGTGGGTGCTCTGTCGGCATGGCAATGAGCGGCGAGGAACAGAAAGACACTTCGATACTTTTCCCGGGATCTCCCAGGGCCGTTGTAATCGCAAAACTCGGGCCGCCTGAAACATCGACAAAAGCAGAGAAGGGGGAATACATTGATAGCTATCTAATCACGAAGGGTAACGAGCCTAGTACAGGTCGTGCTGTTGCTCATGGCGCTTTAGATGTTGTAACGCTCGGACTATGGGAAGTTATTGGGACCCCAATGGAAATGGGGGCAGGCCAAGAAAAAGTGTCTAGATACATAATCTACTACGATACAGAAGAACGAATAAAAGATATTCAGAAAATTGACACATCTAAGAAGGATGAGATTGCAAATTAGTAACTAACCTAGCAGATATAAATAAAAGCCCCGCCCCGGCGTTCTCCACGGTCTGACCATAGGCTGTCTTACCCTCGTGAGGGGGTTCGTAGTGCGTCCTCAGAGCCGCCGCAGAACGGAAAATGCTAATGGTTCATCTGCTGACTCTTATCCGGTCGGTTGATGGAAAGTCCGGGCCCCCCTCAAACAACCCCGAATCCCAGCAATTCCGGGCCTGATTTTCACATTATTTTTCACATGACAAGAATAAGGCGCCCCGAAAACACAATACCCAGTTGTATTTATACGGTTTCTAAGATCCTACGCGAGGAACCATAACTGCCTTGATACACCGGTAACAGGGGTTCGATTCCCCTAGGGAGCGCCATATCAGGAAAATCTTGCAGCACCCTTCCGCGTCTTGCGTATTTTCGACTTTATGCAACTCAGTTGCGAAGCCGCCACCGCGTCTTTCACCACATCGATAACTTTGGGCCGCGGGAAGGTCGCCCGCCATGCCAGTGCCACCGCGCGGTTCGGCGACGGGTTGGTGAAGCGCCGGATAGCCAGCAGGCGCTGTGAATAGCGGTCGGCACCGGCGGCGGTACACGGCAGCACGGTAATGCCCATGCCGGAGGCGACCATGTGGCGAATGGTTTCCAGTGAGCTGCCCTCGGCGGTATATACCGCGTTGCCCTCGCCCAGCGCCTTCGGTGCACAGGCCGGGCAGGCTTCGATCACCTGGTCGCGGAAGCAGTGGCCGGCACCCAGCATCAGAATCGTTTCGCCTTCCAGGCTTTTGGGGCTCAGGCTCTTGCGCGCCGTCAGCGGGTGCGCGGCGGGCAGCAGGATCACGAACGGCTCATCGTATAACGGCAGGGTGAGGATGTTCGGTTCGTCGAACGGCAACGAAATGATGATGACATCGAGGTCACCCTGCTTGAGTTTTTTCGCCAGCACCGAAGTGTAGTTTTCTTCCACGATCAGCGGCATTTCGGGGGCGCGTTCGTTGAGGTTGGGGATCAGGTCGGGAAACAGGTAGGGGCCGATGGTGTAGATCGCGCCGATGCGCAGCGGGCCGGCCAGCTGGTCGCTCTCCGCGCTGGCGACCTGGCGCACGGACTCGACGGCTTCCAGCGCCTGCTGCGCCTTTTCCACCACGCGTTCACCGACCGGTGTTATCCGCACTTCATGGCTGGCGCGTTCGAACAGTGTGACGCCGAGTTCTTCTTCCAGTTTTTTGATCGCCACACTCAGGGTCGGCTGGCTGACAAAACAGGCGGCGGCCGCCTGCCCGAAATGGCGCTCGCGCGCCAGTGCAACCACGTAGCGCAGCTCTGACAGGTTCATGATATTTCCCCTCGATAGTCACCGGCTATTACAGCACTTGATAAATACAATTGGCAACAGTTGCCGGCCGGGTCCAGGATTGTCGGCAAGTCACAGGAGGGCTGCCCATGATGAAAAAAACTGCCGTTGCTCTGCTATTCACCGCCCTGGCGGGCCGGCTGGCTGCCGCCCCGCTGGGATTGCCGCCGGTGCCGATCCCCGCTGACAATCCGCAGACGCCTGCCAAAATTGCGCTGGGCGACCGGCTGTTCCATGACACCCGTTTCAGCGCGGATGGCAAGGTGAGTTGTGCAACCTGCCACGCGCAGGAGAAAGCATTCACCGACAACCTGCCGGTATCGAAAGGCTTCAGCGGCCTGACCGGCACCCGCAATGCCCCGACGGTGATCAACTCCGCCTACATGAAGACACTGTTCTGGGACGGACGCGAACCGGACCTGGAAGGCCAGTCGAAGCAGCCGTTCATCAACCCGGTGGAAGGCGGCCTGCCCGACCACAAGCCGCTGCTTGCAGTAATCCGCAAAGACCGCGCTTACACCCGAGCGTTCAAAAAGGTGTTTGGCGCAGACAGGGACGCCATCGACATGGGTCACGTCGCCATGGCCATCGCCAGTTTTGAGCGCACTGTGGTCAGCGGGGATTCACCTTTTGACCGCTATTACTACGGGCGCGATAGCAAGGCGATGACCCCGGCACAGGTCCGCGGCCTGGCCGTGTTCACCGGCAAGGGGCGCTGCGTATCCTGCCATACCATTGAACAGACACAGGCCCTGTTCACAGACAACCGCTTTCACAATATCGGGGTCGGGTTCAAAAGGATCAGCGGCAGGGAAACACAAACCGCGCAACAGTTCCTGCAGGCCAGGCGCCAGGGTGCGGATGTCGATATCACGGTACTGACCAAAGCCGATATGTCCGAACTCGGCCGCTTCGCGGTGACAGAAAACATCACTGAAGTGGGCGCATTCAAGACACCGACGCTGCGTAATATCGCCAGAACCGCGCCCTACATGCACGACGGCAGCCTTGCCACGCTGGAGGATGTGGTCGATTTCTACAACAACGGCGGCCGGGTGCAGCAAGCCGACCCGGTGTCGGGTTTCCTCAGTGGCGGCATCCGCCCGCTGGGACTGGGCAAGCGCGACAAGCGGGATCTGGTCGAGTTTATGAAAGCACTGACCAGCCCTGATCTCGATCGATTCACCAAGCACCGGGGAGAATGACATGCCTAACAGAAGTCGTCGTAAATTTTTGCAACAGGGCGGTGCCGTGCTGGCTGCCAGCACCCTCCCCCTCAGCATGGTGGAGCTGGCATTCGGCAAGGGCAGTGAAGACCGCTTCACCTTTGCCTATGTCTCGGATTCACACATCACCCAGATCCGGGGCAACAGCTTCGTGCGCAACTGGGACCGCGGCCTGATCCGCGCGGTGGCGGAAGCCAACCTGCTGGACCCGCGCCCGGACTTCGTGTTCTACGGCGGCGACATCGCCCAGCTGGGCAAGCCGGAAGAAATCGACCACGGGCTGGAGATCCTCGGCGGCCTGCGCGGCAATCTGCACTATGTAATGGGCGAGCACGATTATTATGTCGATCTCGGTGATTACTGGCGCAAACAGCTGGGGCCGGACCACTACAGTTTCGATCACAAGGGCGTGCATTTCGTGGTGCTGAACAGCATTCTCACCCACGAGAGCTGGATGCACCGGAAGTGGGATTCCGGCATGGACCGCATGAAGGAGATGGCCCGTCTGGACAATCCCGACGGCCAGCCTTTCATGGTCGGCAGCACACAGCGCGCGTGGCTGAAGAACGACCTGGCGAAGCTCAAAAAGGACACGCCGATCGTGGTGTTCTCGCACTCGCCGTTGCAGAAGATCTACAAGGGCTGGAATTTCTGGACCGACGATGCCGAACAGGTGCAGGCCCTGCTCCAGCCGTTCGACAAGGTCACGGTACTGTACGGCCACGTGCACCAGATCCAGACCAACCAGATCGGCAACATCAGTTTTCACTCGGCGATGGCGACGGCATGGCCCTGGCCGTATCCCTCGACGTACCGGCAACAGGCCAGTTACCTGCCGAAGCTGACGGTCGACATGAACCGGGCCGACCCGTTCTTTGAACGCGACGCGAC
>DRNU01000161.1 GCA_011374975.1 Gammaproteobacteria bacterium
CGGGCTGGCGTTGTGCATCCCGCTGTCCGGCCTGTCACTGGCATTGCTGTCCTGGCTGGTGCTGTGCGTGTATCTCTGGCGCAATGACTACCGCAGCCTGCTCTGGATGGGCGCTTTCTACCTCGCCATTATGGCAGCGGAACTGTTCTTCAGTCAGCGCCGCCTGGTGCTGCGCAGCGACCGGACCTGATCAAAAACCCGGCATCAGGCCTTGCGCCGGGCGAACCCCAGCAGGCCGATCAGCCCCGAACCAAACAACCAGACAGCCGCCGGAACAGGCACGGCAGACAGGGGCGCATTCAATGACAGCCAGGTGTTGACTTCAGACTCCAGCACCGGGTTTCCCGCGCCGCGGTAACCGAAGAAGTTGTGCGGAACACAATTGAGCGCCGGATCGACGCACTCAACCATGGTCTGGGTGTAGTTTGTCCCGCTACCGGAATTATAGGCAGTTAATCTTGCCGCAGCCGTATTGACCGCATTGGCATCATTATCGCCAAAGATATCCAGCACCGGCACGTCGATTTCATCGAGCGTCAATGCCGCGTTCAACGGGTCGATACTGTTGCCGAACATGCCAACCCCGATCATCCCGATAATGGGTAACTCATCCACCTGCCCGCGTGCAACGTGGGCGCTTGCCATGCGGGCGCCCAGGCTGAACCCAAGCAACACAACTTCGTCAATGCCACGGTTGGCAAGCTCATTGATTGCGGTACGTACGCGCGCATACAGTTCCGGGAATACGGTATTGGCCCCGTTCACGTCGTTCACGTAATCTGAAAACGCGGTTCCGGCTGCAGGCACAGGCTCGTCTATCGAGAGCGTGGTATAGCCCTGGGTATTGATGCTGTTGCGCAACTCGGAGACAACCGTGCCATCGGCATTGCCATTGCGGCCATGCAGCAGAACCACCCCGACATTCGGCTTCGCCACGGGTTCGAGTAACAATCCAGTGAAGGCTGCGCTGTTACCGCCTTCGGCAATCGAACTGAGACTGATCGTTACAGCACTTGCCGTACAGGGCAGCAGCCATACCAGGAGAAAGGCCAGATATTTTGTGTGTCTTATATTTGTCATTTAATTCTTACACCCGTCATTAGTATTTGCTCTGCATTGCAATTTCCATGCAAACTTTTAAACAGGATAAATTACATAAAGTTACAAATTACCCGGGTAGACCCACTCCAGGGAATCTGTAAGGTTCTTCAGAAAAACGTCGGCAGACTTTACTGCTTTCCAATTCGCTGCAACCGCCCCGCCAATCCCTGCAGTCACCCCGACTGTAACCGCTCCTCCCCACCGGGAAAGACCTGTACAAAATCATCAATAAATAATGAATTAAATCATCCGTTCTGCATCTACACAGGGATGGAAAAATAAAACACCAACAACTTGCACTGATATCAGGAGGATATTCAATGAAGCTCAAAACCGGATTCTGTTCCACATCTCTTGTTTGTATTGCGGCTGTCACCGGCAGCCTGCTGGCAGGCGCCACTACGCTGGCCCGGGCCGATGACGATGAAAAAATCAATATCGTCAGGGCTATTGTCAGCCCGCCGGTGGTGTCCAACGGGACCATCGCCGGTGAACCGACCGAAGTGATCGGTGTACTCGCCGTCAGGGATGCAGCCCCCAACCTGGCCATGGACCCGGAAAACTTCGGTTACCAGATTCCGGCCGGTGGCCGTATGGAAGTTGAACTGGGCGGCAGCTTTGAGCGGAATGGCGTGGACAACGCCAAAGTGTTCCGCGCTATCAACAGCAATGCCAATTTTGTGCTGGTAACCGGACTGCCACAGGCACCGATCACCGCGCCCGCAGGTGCCGGCGTCCAGCACGGCAACTACACGATCAGCGATGATGGCAACAAGATTATTACCGTGACGCCGAATGCCGGCAAGGGCAAAAACGGGCTGGAACAGAAGCGCGCCAAAAAGATCGGTATCAAGATTGTGCATATTCGTCCGCGCCCCGGCACGGACGAGAGCACATCGCCCTTCACCAACGGCCCGGCCGGGACGATCGGCACCATGGACGTGCGGATCTACAAGGCCAATGGCAAGCTGGTCGAATCAGGCTCGGCATCCGTCACTTTCCCCGCGTCGGGTGGCCAGGTGGTGGGTGCCACCAATGTCGGCCTTGCAACCGGCGGCCAGGGAAATCCTGCCACCGCGACAGCCGAACTGGTGGAATCGGTCACCTTCCAGCATGTCGCACCGGGTACCGTGTTAAGCAACACAGTAAAAGGTGCCACCTTCTCGGAGGGTGCGCCCTATGCACCACGTTTCCTGATGTTCGACAAGCCGGCCAACCAGCCTGATTCCTTTATCCCGCAGAAAGGCCTGGCAGGGGTTGGTTATATAAAGACCGCAGACCCCAAACACGTTCACATGGTGCAGGATACCAACGGCAACGGCGTTCCGGACGAGGGCGACACGATCATCGGTCATACAGTGATCAGTGGCCCGGCGGGTTCATTCCCCGAGATTCTGCCGAGCGATGCGCTGACCACCTCGGGTGATGGCGTTACAGGCCCCAACGGCAGCGTCTATAACGTCCCGGTTCGTATTGGCGACAAGGAAGGCGTGTATACCATTACCGCGATCCTCGAAGACGGTAACGCAAGTGTTACCACGATTATCGCCGAACATGACGACGACGATGACAGCAGCGATGAGGATCACGGCAGTTAAGCCCTGATGTCCTGATGCGGTAACCGGAAGCCCCGTCACGCACGGGGCTTCTTTTTTACTAGCTCATGCGATGCCGGAACAGCCAGCCGGCAGCGGCCAGTGTCAGCACGGCGATAATGGCCATCGGCCAGTACTGGTCGAACAGCAGGGTCCAGGAATCCCCTTCCAGGAAGACCCCGCGCACAATCACCAGGAAATAGCGTAGCGGGTTAACAACCGTCAATTGCTGCACCACTTCCGGCATATTGGAAACCGGGGTCGCAAAGCCCGACAGGATCACCGCCGGGACCAGGAACAGGAAAGCACCGAGGATACCCTGCTGCTGGGTAACGGCCAGCGATGAGATCATCAGCCCCACCCCGACGGCTGACATCAGGAACAGGAACATGCCCAGGTACAGCGCACCGATGCTGCCGCGCAACGGGATGTCGAACCACCACACGGCCACCACGAGGATGAAAGTGCCTTCCGCCAGGCCGATGAGCAAACCGGGTATGGATTTACCGACCAGGATTTCAAAGGGGCGCATGGGTGTCATCAGTAACTGGTCGAAGGTGCCCGCTTCACGCTCGCGTGCAACCGAAAGGCCCGTCACCGTTGTCGTGACGACCAGCATCAACAGGCCGATGATACCCGGCACCACAAACCAGCGTGACAACAGGTTCTCGTTGTACCAGGGGCGTATCTGCAAGGCTGCGGGTACCGCCGGCAAACCCAGCTTGCGTGCCTGTTCGTAGTTGAAATCCGTAAAGATGGTACGCAGGTAGCCCAGCGTGAGCAGTGCCGTATTGGAGTTACGGCCGTCGATGATGACCTGCACCGGCGCCGTGATCCCGCGTTTTATGTCATCGCTGAAGCGCGGTCCCAGGTGCAGCACCATGAGCACATCCTTGTTGTCGATCAGCGGCGCGATCTGGGCGTCGTGATCGACCCGTGCAACCAGTTCGAAGTGCGGTGAACCCGTGATTTTTGCCACCAGTTCACGTGCCACCACGCTGCGGTCCTCGTTATACACGGCCACCGGAATATGGTTCAGGTCATAGGTTGCCGCATAGCCGAACACCAGCAACTGGGCGATCGGCGGCCCGATCAGTACGAAGCGGCTTTGACTGTCGCGCAGGATGGCGAGCATTTCCTTGATGGCCAGCGCGATGATGCGTTGCAGTGTAATCATGCATCGAGCCGCTTGGTGAACTTGCGCCGCGCCAGGCCCAGGAAAACCACCATCATCACCAGCAGGGCCGCGCTGTTTGCCAGTATGATGGGCCAGATATCGCCGGCCAGGAACAGGGTCTGCAATATCGCCACGTAGAAGCGCGCCGGGATCAGGTGGGTAATCACCTGGATGGCATCCGGCATCGAACTGATCTCGAATATAAAGCCGGACAGGATAAAGGCCGGCAGGAAGGTCACCACGATGGAGATCTGACCGGCCACGAACTGGTTGCGCGCCACGACCGAGATCAGCAAGCCCATACCCAGCGCCACCATCATGAACAGCGCCGAGGCCACAACAAGCAGCCAGAACGAACCGCGCAACGGCACACCGAACAGCCAGATCGCCATCGCGACGCTGAGCAACATGCCGCCCATGCCGAGTACAAAATACGGTACCAGTTTGCCGATCACCATTTCATTGATACGGATCGGCGTGACCATCAGCGCCTCCATGGTGCCGCGCTCCCACTCGCGGGCAACCACCATGGAGGTCAGCATGGCACCGATCAGGGTCATGATGACGGCGATCAGCCCCGGTACCAGGAAATCGCGGCTGCGCACGGCGGCGTTGAACCAGATGCGCGGTTCCATCTGCACCGGCAGATGCAGTTCCAGGCCCTGCTCCTGCATATAGGCTTCCAGCCAGGCCTGCCATACCCCCTGGATATAACCCTCGGCTATACGCGCCTGGTTGGCATCGACACCGTTGACGATGACACCCACGGGCGCGGTGTTGCCGGACAGCAACTGGCGGCTGAAGTCATTGCGCAGCCAGACAATAGCGAACACTTCGCGCAGGTCGAAAGCCTGTTGCGCGGTTTCGATGGTCTCGAAGTCGCGCGGTTCGAAGTATTCTGACTCACGGAAAGCGCCGGTGAGGCTGGCGCTGGTACTGTCCGGCTGTTCAACCACCAGGGCCAGCGGGATATGGCGCGCATCCAGCGAGACCCCGTAGCCGAACATCAGCAGCAACACCACCGGCATGATGAAAGCGATGGCAATACTGGACGGATCGCGCAGGATCTGCAGGCTTTCCTTGCGGATCATCCCGAACAGGCGCATACGGCTGGCGGCAGCGTTGTTCATGCGACAGCATCCCTGTCCTGCTGGTGCGCCATGATCAGGCCGATGAAAGCATCTTCCATGGTCGGGTCGGGATGCGTATCGTCACGGAAGCGCGCTTTCATGTCAGCCGGGGTGCCTTCAGCCAGCACTTCGCCCTCGGCCATGATCACCAGCCGGTCGCAGTAGTTGGCCTCGTCCATGAAATGTGTCGTCACCAGGATAGTGACACCGGCTTCCGCCAGAGCATTGATACGCTGCCAGAACTCACGCCGCGCCAGCGGGTCGACCCCCGAAGTCGGCTCATCGAGAAACAGGATCTCCGGCTCGTGCATCAGCGCAGCGGCCATGGCCAGGCGCTGTTTAAAACCCAGCGGCAGGTCGCCGCTGTCGCTGTCGGCATAAGCTGTCAGATCGAAAGCCTGCAGCGCCCAGTTGATGCGTTGCCGGGCGCGCGCCCGGTCCAGCCCGTAGGCGCTGGCGAAGAAACGCAGGTTCTGCATCACGGTGAGGTCCACGTACAGCGAGAAGCGCTGCGCCATGTAACCCAGCCGCGCACGCGCCTGTGCCGCGGCATAGCGCAGATCGAGGCCGGCAACCTGGACTTCACCGCCGGACACCGGCAACAGACCGCACAGCATGCGGAAGGTCGTGGATTTTCCGGCACCATTGGCACCGAGCAGACCGAAAATCTCGCCGCGTTGCACCTGGAAGCTGACACCGCGCACGGCATAGAAATCGCCGAAGCGACGTTCCAGGTTGCGGACTTCGATAACATCGCCTGCTTCTGCCCGGGTCATTGCGCGTGGTGTCATGGGCGTGATGAGTGCCGGTGGTGTTGCGTCCGCCTCCCCTTTGAGGGTGGCGATAAAGGCATCTTCGAATGCCGGGTCAGCGGCGCCGGATTGTATATCGTCGATATCCGGCAATGCCCTGGACAGATCCGGGAGCCCCGCCGTGTCGGTCACAACGCGCACCTGCTCGCCTTCGATAATGGCATCGATAATACCGGGCAGTGCGCCCAGGCGCGCCTGCAGGCTGCGCTTGCCCAGTGACGCGGCGGTAACATGGAAGGTGCGCCCGCGCATCGGCGCACTGAAATCCTGCGGTGTCCCCTGCCCCAGGCGTCGCCCCTCGTGCATCAGGACCACTTCATCGCAACGCTCGGCCTCGTCCAGGTAGGCCGTGCTGAGCAGCACACTCATCCCCTGCTCCCGCACCTGACGGTAGACGATCGACCACAGTTCGCGACGCGAGACCGGGTCGACACCGACCGTCGGTTCATCCAGCAACAGCAAGCGCGGCGGCCGGATCAGGGTACAGGCCAGCCCGAGTTTCTGTTTCATGCCGCCGGACAGGCGCCCGGCAAGACGCGCCGTGAACGGCGCCAGCCCGGTCATGTGCATCAGTTCAGTGTAACGGCCGGCGCGCTGTGCCGGGTCAACACCCTGCAGGTCAGCGTACAGGTCGAGGTTTTCCTGCACGGTCAGGTCTTCGTAGAGACCGAAACGCTGTGGCATGTAGCCGACCGAGGACTGCACCTTCAGCGGGTCCTGCACCACATCGATATCCAGCACCTGAATCGTGCCGCTGTCCGGCATCAGCAGGCCGGCGGCAAGTCGCATCAGTGTGGTTTTACCGGCCGCATCCGGGCCGATGAGGCCGGTGACCAGCCCGGACTGGATGCGCAGATCGATGTTATCCAGCGCACGCACGTCACGCGCACCGGCGTGGAAGGTTTTACTGACCCCCGCGAACACCAGGGCCGCTGCGGAATCCACTTCAGCGGGTCTCCGCGCCCGTGCAGTCGGCTGCGCTATGGCCGGCCTGTGGTTGCGGCTGATCCAGCGGAATGGTTACCGTGGCCGGCATGCCCAGGCGCAACTCGCCCTGCGGGTTGCAGACATAAACACGCACCTGGTACACCAGCCGGGTGCGCAACTCGGGCGTCTCCACATTCTTGGGAGTGAATTCAGCGGTGGGGGAAATATAGCCGACCCAGCCTTCATACACCTTGTCTGCATAACTGTCGGTAGTAACCTCTGCCGTCATGCCGGGTGCAAGCCGGCCAAGATAGACTTCCGGCACATAGGTACGCACCCATACCGGGTTGACAAGCGCCAGGGTATAGACCGGTTTCTGCGGTGAAGCCATATCGCCGGGTTCGAGTATCCGGTTATGGATAATGCCATCGGCGGGCGCATAGAGTTCCGTGTCACCAAGAATTTCCTGTGCCAGCGCCAGTTCCGCCCGGCTGGCTTTCAGCATGGCCCGGGCTTCGTCAATCTCTTCCTGGCGCGGCCCCTCTATTGCCAGTGCCAGCGCTTCCTGCGCCACCTTGAGCGAAGCACGCGCAGTATCCAGGCCGGACAGGGCATCATCCACCGCCTGCTTCGAGGCGGCGCGGTTTTTATAGAGTTTTTGTGTGCGCTTGTAAGTGGATTCGGCATCGATGAGCCGGGCTTCGGCCGCGGCGACATCCGCACGTGCCTGGCGAATCTCTTCCGGACGGCTGCCGGTCTCAAGTCGCGCCAGGACCGCCTGCTGCGACGCCACCCTGGCCTGTGCGGCATTGAACTCGGCCTGTGCCCGCTCGCTGTGCAGGGTGGCCAGCAACTGCCCCTTGCGGACCCGGTCGCCCTCCTGGACCAGCAGTGACTCGATGTGCTCACTGTTATTGAAAGCCAGGTCGACTTCGCGGATGTCCACGTTGCCGTACAGCACCAGACGATTCCCGTCCTGTGCACCGTTATGCCGGCTATACCACCAGCCGGCAGCAGCAAGTGCGGCTACCAGCAAAATAAGTGAAGCCCGGACGACCCGTTTGCTGTTCATGCATGGCCCTTGCGTACCTGGTGTGTATGCCCATGGTAGCGCATTTCAGCCGATACTGCGGTCGGGGAATATCCCCCTTTTTCAGCCGGGCAATACGTCGAAGTATCCGGCGTTGAACCACATGTGCATGGCGATACTCGCCACATAGCCAAGCGCGATCACCGGTGTCCACTTCAGGTGGCCGAAGAACGTGTATTTGCCACGCGCCTGCCCCATTAACGCCACGCCGGCCGCGGAGCCGATCGACAACAGCGAACCACCGACACCGGCGGTCATGGTCACCAGCAGCCACTGGCCGGTGGACATGTCCGGGTTCATAGTGAGCACGGCGAACATGACCGGGATGTTGTCCACGATGGCCGACAGCACGCCGACGGTAATATTGGCGCTGGTCGCACCCCACTGGGTATACATCAGCTCAGAGGCCAGCGCCAGGTAGCCGAGGAAGCCCAGGCCGCCCACGCACAGCACCACGCCGTAGAAGAACAGCAGGGTGTCCCACTCGGCGCGCGCAACCTTGCTGAAGATATCGAACGGCACCACGCTGCCCATCTGGTCATTGTGTTCCGGGTTGTCGGTACGGGCGAGGCACTTGTAGTGGGTTTTTTTCAGGTAAAAACCAAAGAACTGCAGGTAACCGAGGCCGGTCAGCATGCCGATGACCGGCGGCAGACCCAGGAAGTTATGGAAACTCACCGCGGTCGCGATCGTCAGCAGGAACAACGCAATGATACGCCGCGCACCGCGCAGCATGGCGACCGATTCATTACTGGCTGCCGGCTGCTCGTTCGGCACGGCGAAGTGCATGATCGCCGCCGGTACCACGAAGTTGACCACCGACGGGACAAACAGTGCAAAGAAGGTCCAGAACTCCACCACGCCCTTCTGCCATACCATCAGGGTGGTGATATCGCCGAACGGGCTGAAGGCGCCGCCGGCATTGGCACCCACCACGATATTGACGCAGGCAATGGTCACGAAACGGCTATTGTCACCGCCAACCGCCAGCACCACGGCGCACATCAGCAGCGCGGTGGTCAGGTTGTCGGCAATCGGCGAGATGAAGAAAGCCAGGATGCCGGTCAGCCAGAACAACTGACGGAACCCGAAGCCCTTGCGGATCAACCAGGCACGCAGTGCGTCGAACACGCGACGCTCTTCCATGGTGTTGATATAGGTCATCGCCACCAGCAGGAACAGCATCAGCTCGGAGTATTCCAGCAGGTTGTGGCGCACCGCGTGCCCGGCCAGTTCCGGCATGCCGTGCCGGGTGTAGACCCAGCCGATGATTGCCCAGATGAGACCCGCGCCGATAATGACCGGCTTGGACTTCCGCAGGTGGATGAACTCCTCTCCCACTACCAGCAGGTAGGCAAGCACAAAGATGGCAATAGCCGTGAAACCGATCGCACTGTCGGTCAGGTCGAGCCGGGTGTGTTCAGCCGCCGCACCGCCTTCCGCTCCGGAAGCCAGCGCAAGGCCCGGCAGCAACACGCTGGCGAGCAGTATCAACAAACGAGACATGGGTAATCCTTGCGCAATGCTTCAGAAAATGAGGTTCATCATGCCCATGGACACGACCAGGAACAGAATGGTCATGATACCACCTGCCTTCATGAAGTCCGGAACGCGGTAACCACCCGGCCCCATGATCAGTGCATTGACCTGGTGGGTGGGGATAAGGAACGAATTGGACGTCGCGATAGCCACGGTCAGCGCAAACAGCGCCGGGCTGGCACCGACACCGATGGCGATATTGACGGCCAGCGGCACCAGCAACACCGTGGCGCCGACATTGGACATCACCAGCGTAAAGAACGTGGCCAGTACTGCAACCGCACTCTGGATTACCCACACCGGCATGTGACCGACCACCGACAGGGTCTGTTCGGCAATCCACTTGGCGGTGCCGGACGTCTCCACTGCGAGCCCCAGCGGGATCAGGCTGGCGAGCAGGAATACCGTCTTCCAGGAGACCGCTTCGTAGGCTTCCTCGATCTTGAGCACCCCGGACAGGATCATGCCGACGGCGCCGGTAAGCAGGGCCACCGACAGGCGCAGGTCGGTAAACAGCACCAGGGTCAGGGCGATGGCAAAAAACACACCGGCCCAGCCCACCTTGTGCGGACGTACGTCTTCATGCGGGTACTCAGTGGTCACCACGACGAAGTTGCGGTCGCCCTCCAGGCGTGCCAGCGCATCCCAGGCGGTATGCACGACCAGTGTATCACCGGCCATAAACGGCATTTCACGGACGTTGTCACCTTCGCGTATCGTCTCACCGTTGCGGTGCAGTGCCACCAGTGCAAGGCCGTAGGTCTTGCGCATCCAGATATCGCGCGCACTCTTGCCGATCAGCTGCGAACCGGGCGGTATAACCAGTTCTGCAATACCCGCCTTGCTGCTGGACAGGGATTCGGTGAAGGTGCGCAGTTCCCTGCGTTTTTTCAGGCCGTATTTTTCGACGAAGTTATCGATATTCTTCGGCGCGGCAACGATGCCCAGCACCATGCCGGCCTCGATATGCGTATCGCGCGCCAGCGTGTTGGGCCCGATGCGGGTCTCCTGGCCACTGCGCTTGTTGGCAATGATGCGGATACGGTAGGCAGACTCCACTTCATCCAGCTTCTTGCCGACCAGATCGCTGCCTTCCGGCACCACAACCTCGAACAGGTCGTAATTGATCCCGTAGATGTCCTTGAAGTAATCCATGGTGTTGGCAGCCTTGGTGCCGTTTTCCTTGCCGCCGGCGGGCAGGACGAAACGGCCGGCAACGATGAAATACAGGATACCGGTTATCACCAGGGCGACACCGATCGGTGTTACCGAGAACAGGGACCAGGTTTCCATCTGGTGTTCCGGCGGCAACGCCTTGTTGGAGGTCAGCATCAGGTCATTGAGCAGGATCAGCGGTGACGAACCCACCATGGTCACGGTACCGCCGAGGATGGCGCAGAAACCCATCGGCATCAGCAGGCGCGACATCGGCAGGCCGGAGCGTGCCGAGATGCGGGATACCACCGGCAGGAACAACGCCGCGGCCCCCACGTTCTGCATGAACGAGGAAATAAAGCCCACGGTACTGGAAATAATCGGGATGATACGACCTTCAGTGGTACCGCCCACCTTGAGGATGAACGCTGCCACCTTGCTCATGATGCCGGTCTTGTCCAGGCCCGCGCCGATAATCATGACCGCGATAATGGACATCACCGCGTTACTCGCGAAGCCGTCGAACAGGTGCTGGGTATCGACCAGGCCCTGTTCCAGGCCCATGTAGGGGGCGAATAAGGAGGTCAGCCCCAGCAGCACCATGACGCTGATCGCCGCCACGTCCACGCCCACCACTTCAAAGGCGAATAAATAGATAGTCAACATCAGCAGGGCGCTCACCCAGGCGATTTCGATACTGGGTGTTACGGTGGAAAGGGCCAGGGCCATGGCGGTGAAAACACCGGCTGCAATTATCTGCTTGGGAGTTAATGTGATTTTATTTTCAGACATAACAGGTCCTTACCGGTCTGCCCGACCCGGTACATGTTAATATTTCATGAAGTGCTGGAATTGAGGCGCGCAAGTTTACCCAAGCTCGAATATACTGAGTAGCGAAATAAACAGGCCACTTTGCACAAAATTTTTGCACAGGGATTGTCATGGATATCGACCAGCTGAAAACCTTTCTCGAAGTCGGACGCATGCGTAATTTCCGCAAGGCGGCCACCAATCTGTTCATATCCCCCTCCGCCGTCAGTGCCCGGGTGCGCCAGCTGGAGCAGACACTGGGCCTGGCGCTGTTCCGCCGCGACCGGCAGAAAGTCAGCCTGACCCCGGCCGGGGAACGTTTCGAGCGCCACGCACGCTTTATACTCAGCGCCTGGGAGCGTGCCCACGAGGAGGTCGCGCTCAGTGAGCAGGTCGACAAGCGGCTGGTGATTGCCGGTGTCGCCAGCCTGTGGGAGTTGTTCGTGCAGGACTGGCTGAACGGCATTCACTGCAGCGCCCCGCTGATCGGCCTGCGTGCCGAGGCCGGCACCTCCAAGCGTATTGTGCAAAAACTGGAGCAGGGTGTCATCGACCTGGGCTTTCTCTACGAACCGCCGCAACTGCGCGATATGGTAGTGCGGGAAGTGCGCGACGTACCCCTGCTGATGGTCTCGGACAAACCCGGTCAGTCGGTTGACGAGGCACTGGCTGTGGATTATGTGCGGGTCGACTGGGGAACTTCCTTTTCCAGCCTGCACGAACGGCATTTCGCCCGCCGGCCGATTGCCGCGGTGCGCGCCAATGTCGGCAATATTGCGCTCAGCCTGATCGAGACCTGTGGCGGCGCGGCCTATCTGCCGGCATCACTGGTGGCAGACCGGCTGGCGAGTGGCTCCCTGCACCGCGTTCCCGATGCTCCGGAGATCCCACTCAAGGCCTACGCGGTGTTCCCGGTTTACGGTGAACACCACGATCTGATCGAGCAATTGTTGAAAAGGCTGTCCCCCGCCCCCATTATCGGTGCATGACACACTTTATATATGCGACTGATTTCGATACGCAGCTGCGCAAACGGCTCAGGATCTCCGGCATTCTGCTGATTGTTATCGGCGCCATCGGTATTCTGCTGCCGCAGGCGGTATCGGTGGTTCTGTCGGTCCTGATCGCTTCCCTGTTGATTGTCTCCGGCCTGGTGGTCGCCTGGAGCACCTGGTACAGCTACCGTGCCAGTTGGCTGGCGTGGCTGAAGCCTTTTATCCTGGTTCTGCTCGGCCTGCTGATTGCCCTTCATCCTGCGGTGGTGGCGGCGGTGCTGGGGCTGCTGTTGCTGATCTATTTTCTGCTGGACGGCTTCGCCAGTGTGAGTCTGGCGCTGGATATGCGGCCGCTGAGCGGCTGGGGCTGGCTGCTGTTTAACGGGATTGTGTCGCTGGTGCTGGGGGTTGTGTTCCTGGTGGGGTGGCCGTTCAGTTCGGTGTGGCTGGTGGGGGTGCTGGTCGGGATCAGTTTGATGTTTGATGGTGTTGCCTTGTTGGCGCTGGCGGCTGGTGGGCAGCGGGTGTAGTTTTTGGCTGGTTTTCATATTAAACGCTTTCCGGGGCTCAGGCCTTTTTGCCCCGTGCCGGGGGTGCCTTGCTGTCTTCATGCGCAGGAAAGGCACCCCCGGCACGGGGCAAAAAATTGTTTTGTTGGACGGCTTTTCTTCTTTCAGTCAGCGGCGGCGGAATTGTGTTGCGTGGCACTTCGGACACGGGGGAATATGCCCGGGCTTGTGGAAGTGCAGTTTTTCGCCGCATTGTTCGCAGACCAGGGTGCCTGGACCGGTGATTTCGCCGGTGCGGTAGTGCAGCGCCTGTTCCGCCTGCTGTTTCAGTTTTTGCAGTTCCAGGGTGGTGCGGTCGGCGGCCTTGAGGAACAGGTCGAAGATTTCGGCCTTGACCAGTTCTGCCTCGAATCCCAGCCATTCCTTTAGCTCATCGCCGGCTTCGGACAGGTGGACGGCTGCGTCGGCCAGGTCGCGTTTCAGGTAGTCGGCAAGTTTTTCCGCCTCTTCCGCGGTCAGCTCACCCAGTTCGACGGCAGTATCGCGCGCTTTGTCGATGAATTCATGCAGTGCCGGGCCGGCTATTTCTTTCGCCTTGCGGAAGTCCGCCATGGCGCGCTCAAGCATCAGTTCATAGGCTTCACCGACAACTTCAACGGGGTCATGATGTACCGGGTCTTTCATGCGTATACCCTCTTTTGCAGACGATACCTGTAGTGTAACGCCGCAGGAAGGCAATGCATTGATGCAGCGCAAGTCCCGTATTAATGACCGGGCAGGATCTCTGCTGTGCTGCTGTGTGCCAGCTGTTCGAGCTGTTCCACGTTGACCAGCTGTATCCGCCCGCGCATGAGGCGGATGCAATTGCGTCGCTCCAGCTCCTTCAGTATGCGGCTGACCACTTCGCGCGTGGTACCCAGCTCGTGCGCCACCTGTTGGTGTGTGACAGGAAAATCCACAATCCGGGATGACTGGAAGCGTTTGAACAGGAGGCTTGCCAGGCGCATGTCGAGCCGGTCGAAAGCCACTTCCTGGAACAGCATCAGGGTGTCGTGCAGGCGTGTGGCCAGTTTGCCCAGCACGTAATCCTGGAACCCCGGAGAACCCGCGAAGGCCTTGCGAAAGTGTTCAACGGGCAGGCATACCGCCCTGGCGTCGGTTTCAGTAACAGCTTCTGCTGAGTACTCGGCCGAGCGCAGCAGTGTGGTCAGCGTCAGTACGCACAGTTCTCCGTGCTGCAGACGGTACAGGCTGATTTCCCGCCCGGAGCGGGACACCATGGAAACCCGCACCCGGCCCTCCACCAGGAACAGCAGTCCCCGGCATGGCTGCCCGGGCTTGAAAACCACCGTACCGGCCGGCACTGCCATGGATTCAATATTGGACAGTGCATCGAGCCACGCTGCGTCATCGATAGCACTGAGTTGCGGGTAATGCTCCAGCCACGCGTTAGTATCGTTGGTTGTCATAATGGTCTCCTCCTCGCCAATCCTGATTCAGGTCTCCTGCCGGTATCCTGGCCCGGTCGTTTCAGCAGGATGTGCTGACGATTAACGGAACCGGGAGACCTTTTGCCCGGGAGCAGCGGCCGTGCGTCTGCGCGCAATCTGTTCAAGCTGTTCCACGTTGACCAGCTGTATCCGACCACGCATAAGGCGGACACAGTTATTCCGTTCCAGTTCTTTCAGCATACGGCTGACCACTTCGCGCGTCGTCCCCAGTTCGAGGGCTACCTGCTGGTGCGTGATGCTGACATCCACAACCCGCGACGACTGGAAGCGCCTGAACAGGAGGCTCGCCAGGCGCATGTCGAGCCGGTCGAAAGCCACCTCCCTGAACAGCATCAGGGTATCGTGCAGATGCGTGGCCAGCTTGCCCAGCACGTACTCCTGGAACCCCGGTGAACCCGAAAAAGCCTTGCGGAAATACTCTGTTGGCAGACACACCACGCTGACATCGGTTTCGGCGACCGCTTCGGCAACCGCATAGTCAGCCGAGCGCAGTAATGTTGCCAGTGTAAACACACAGAGTTCACCCTGTTGCAGGCGCGACAGGCTGATTTCCCGCCCGGAGCCGGACACCAGGGAAACCCGCACATTGCCATGTACCATGAACAGCAGGCCCCGGCACGGCTGGCCCGGCTTGAAGAGAACACTGCCGGCGGGCACCGATAGAAACTCGGCTTTAGCCAGTGCAGCCACCCAGGCCGTGTCGTTCAGTTCTCTGAGTTCAGGGTAAAAATTCAGCCATTCATATCGATCATTTATTATTCTCACGTTACCTCCGCCATCCGTATAAGAACCCCCTTCTTCAGCAGGGAGTCCCTAAAATTGGCCAATTTTTCTGGTTCCTTCAGAGATGACAGTATACCCGGCAGGGAACAGAATATATGTACCTGAAATCACATATGAGCTTGACTCCGTACCTGGGTACGGCCGCTAGACTGCGCATATCGAGAGTTTTCAGGTGTATAGACCAGATGCGACTGATCAGCATTTTTGACAAAACCGGCTCTTTGGGCGCTATCACTGCGACCATGGGCTGTGCCTCCTGTTTTCCTGCCCTCGCCGCGTTTGGCAGCTCGCTGGGACTTGGTTTTCTGGCGCAGTTCGAGGGCATTTTTATCAACACGCTGCTACCGGCTTTTGCTGTACTGGCCTTGTTGGCCAACGTGGGCGGCTGGTTCCTGCATAAAAACATCCTGCGCGGTATAGCGGGGCTTGCCGGCCCGGGCATGGTTCTCGCCACCCTGTATCTGTTCTGGACAGATGACTGGAGTACCTACATGTTTTATGCCGGCCTCGTTGTGATGCTGGCAGTTTCTATCTGGGACATAGCTTCACCCGCACAAAAATCCTGCACGCCGGCGGGCACGGGTACAGACGGTGCCTGAGTCCTGCCAGCCCGGGAAAAAAACATTACATATTGCCATCGTCGGCAGCGGCTCGGCTGCATTCGCCGCTGCAATCAGGGCAAACGGGACCGGTGCACGGGTGACTGTCATCGAAGTGTCCGACACGATTGGCGGTACCTGCGTCAACATATGTGGCCGCCGCGGTTTGAAGATGCGCACACCCTGGCCGTGCGACTGGCCGGGGGTGGCGAACAGCGCATAACAGCCGACCGTATCCTGCTGGCAACCGGTGCGTCAGCAACCATTCCCCCCATCCCCGGCCTGGCCGATACACCCTACTGGACTTCGACACAGATACTGGCGGCGGACGCCGGGGAGATCATCCAGACTGCCGTGCTGGCCATTCGCCGGCGCATGAGTGTTACTGACCTGGCTGCCGAGCTGTTTCCCTACCTGACCCTTGCCGAAGGACTGAAGCTGTGTGCCCGGACTTTCAGTACGGATGTGGCTCAACTTTCCTGCTGCGCGGGTTGAATCCGCAGCCAGACCCGGACATACGGCGCCATCAAAAACGGCCCCGAAGGGCCGTTTCTGTTAATGCTATCTTGACGGCGTTATGCGGCTTTCTTTCTCCTGGCCACACCGGTCATACCCAGCAGGCCGGAGCCAAAGAGCCAGGCGGCAGCGGGAACCGGCACCGTGGATACCGATACGTTATCGAACCAGACATCACCCCCCGATCGAACATTCGGCTGGATGTTGCCGCCGAAGGAGAAGGAACCCCGGGCGAGGAAGGAGAGGCTCATCTTTGCAATGGGGTCGGTGTTGCCCAATCCTGCCAGCCCGGCAAACTCGGCCATCGTCGAAGAGTAGCTCTGTTGAGTGCTGAGAATCGAAAAATCATTCGGACCAAGGAGCGAGGCCGAGGTCACGTTGAAGAGCCCTGCGGAGCCAAGCGGGACATTGAAGGTATTCAGGAACGACACCTCGACACCTGCAAGCCCATGTCTGATTCTGCCACCGAACTGGCTCAGGAAAGCGACGGCCTCCATTTCGAAAGACACGACATCGGTAGCCGTATAATCGAAAGTCATCGACAGCGAGGACTGGTCACCGGTGTTCGTATTACTTACATGGCCTACATGTGCCCTGTTGCTCCCGTTCCTTGCCACCACATCGAACGTAGCGGCGCCACCAGTATTGCCCTGTGCCCATCCGTCCAGATTCATATCCTCGAAGCCATCAGAGAATACCAGGGCGGCACTTGCGCCCGGTGAAACGGTAATTAAAAAAGACGCCAGCAAACCAGAGGCAAGTAGTGTTCCAATGCTGATTTTTTTCATCTTTACTCCTCCTAGAGTTTTAAAAGCAGTACCATCAAAGTACAACTGGCGCAGGAGTGTAAGGGAGATACATTCTTACAGACGACTTACTCGGAATACGGACAAAGATAGCGGCCTTGCAGTTTGGCATTTCTCGTTAATTCATGCTCGATACAAGCCCCGGCCAAAGGTCGTATCAGGGTCGCCTCCTGCCACCGGATTAAAGCGTAGGCCATTTCATCCCTATAACCATTGAATGTCGCGTTCGGTTGACACAGATCAATTAGCATTTGCTTCTTAATGAAATGCTGAAGGACAGCTTTGGGCCAGGAACAATCTATTAGGGTTTTCTGATATTCAAGGCATTAAACCGATTTATCAGGTGCGGCTCATTTATGTTAATTTATCCGTGAACCGGAATGGTTTATCACTCGCTGACGGACAGGCTCCTGCTATGTCACAATCGCATGCCACACAGACAATCGGACGTATTGCGCAGCAGGCCGGCGTCAACGTCGAAACCATCCGCTACTACCAGCGCATCGGTCTGCTGCGCGAGCCGGCAAAGCCGGTGCATGGCTACCGCCGTTATTCCCCGGATGTCATCGCACGGCTGTGTTTCATCAAGCGCGCCCAGGAACTGGGCTTTACCCTGAAAGAAATCGCTGACCTGCTGTCACTGGACGATGGCAACTGCGGTGAAGTGCGTGCCATGGCGGAACAGAAGCGCGACATGATCGAACAACGCATCAGGGACCTGCGCAGTATGCACGGGGTGCTCGATGACATGGTGCAGGCATGCCGCAAAAGCGAAGCGGAAAACAGCGGCTGCGCCCTGATCGAGACACTGAACGATAGTCACTGACCCTGGCCGATGCACCCTAAAAGGGGTTGGTGACATCTGAAAACACTGAGCGACAAACACTGACGCAATTCTACGATCCACCCCGGTAAACGATACGCATACCCTCGCCCTGGGGATCATCCTCGATCCAGACCGCGTGCAGTGTGCCATCGGGTCCGAAGCACACCGCCGGGCTGCGCGGCCGGTATTCACCCTCATCCGAGATACCGATATCATCACTCCAGCTGATGCCGTGCAGGCGAGCCATCCAGATGGCATTTTCGTCATAACGGCTGTCCATCCACGCGGCAACCGCCTTGCCTTTTTTATCCGCGGTCAGTGACAGGCTCCACTGCGGGATATCATCACTGAAATCATCGCTGACCCTGTAGTTCTCACCCCATTTCAGGCCACCATCGGCGCTGAAGGTCGCGTAGACCTTGTAGCCGGAGCGGCTGCCGCGCTTGTCCAGCCAGGCGATGGTCACCCAGCCGTCACGGGTCACCGACAGCACGTTGCGGATAGCCGAGGAACCTTTACCCCATTCGTCGGATTTCTGGATCCATTCATTGATCTGTACAGGCGCCTCGAAGGCGCCGGGTTCGGCGCCCGAAACAGCATATAACAGGTTGGTCCCGGTCGACCGGTCGTGCCAGCTGACGATATAGCGCCCTTTGGCGAACGTTACACCGGGATTGCTTTGTGAATGAAACTTGTCCTTCGGCGCCACCGCCACGCTCACTCGCGGTTGCAGCCTGTCACCGTCGAGATCCGCCCGTGCCAGGTAAACATGCGAATTACGGCCCGCGTTACCCGCCCACGCAACCAGCAGTTCCCTGTCTTCCCGGCAGCCGACAGAGATTTCGGCAATATCGCCCTCGGCGATGGTTGCAACCGGCCCCAGTGCATCCGCGCGGGCGGTCCTGGCGCGCAGCTGTTTGCCCGCAATCCAGGCAACCACGAAGCCATTGCCGCAGGGCGTTATGGAGGGACTGAAAGCATCCGCTGATTCACTCAGTTGTTGCGGACTGCTGAATGTTTTTTCGGCATGCGCCTTGAAGGCAATACTGGTACTGCCGCTCCCCCCTGCAACTGTCTCCCAAACCAGCGCAATGTGGGTAGCGGATGCCGCAATGTTATGCCGGCCCGCCGAGTCAATCTGGTAGAAAACCGTCTTGCCCGCGGCTGGTACGGCGGTAATGAGTTCGCTGTTGCGTGGTCCGGCCAGCACACTGCCGGCGCAGGCCAGCACCAGCAGCAGCCCTGCAGCGCGCACTAGTGCTTGCCCCGGTACTCGCTGAAACTGCCCGAGGCGTAGGCAGCATCGGCAATGTAATTGTGCATCTGCTTCAGCCTGTCCACGCTTTGATAGCCGTATATTTTCAGCAGTTCCTTGCCGTCAGCATCCAGGAAGTAGAACACCGGTGTGCCCAGCGTGTTCATCCGTTCGCCGAGCTGCATTTCGGTAATGCGTTCGCCGCTCGGCAGTGTCATGCGTTTCGAACCTTCCGAGTTCACGTAGACCAGCACGTAGTTCTCGGAATAGAGTTTCTGTATCGACGCGTCGGAAAAGGATTCCTTGTTGACCTTGTCGCAGAAACCGCAGCCGTAGCGGCCGAAGTAGACAAAGACCTTCCTGCCATCCTGTTTTGCCTGCGCCAGGCCTTCGTCGTAAGCCAGGAAATCATAGCCGGCCGGCGGCTCGGCATACAGTGCGGAGCAGGACAGCAGGCCTGCCATGACAATCAAATATCGAATGAAGTGTTTCACACCTTCCCTCCATGGCTGTTGCCGCCCGGCAGCACCAGTTGATGAATTCATCTTTCGTTATTCCGGTGTAGACCGGAATCCATGCGCTTCGACACACTGTATGCCGGCCTGCGCCGGCATGACGGCGTAATCGAACAGTCCTTAGGGTTTGACGGCCTCGATAACAGCAGAGAGCACATAGTCCTCAACGCCGCTGCCGGGCGCCCAGTCGCGGATGAATTCCCGTGACTCGTCTTTGGGCTGGATATGAATATTTACAAATCCGGCGTCTGTCAGCAAGGCTTGCAGTTCATCGACCTGCGCCGCGCCGGCGACACAGGCTGAATGCAGGTACGGGTCATTGCGCACCGATTCGGGCAGTTCGGTGCTCGCCACCACGTCCGAGATGGCCAGGCGGCCCCCGCTTTTCAGTACCCGGAAGGCATCGCGGAACACTTGCGCCTTGTTGGGCGACAAATTGATGACGCAATTAGAGATAATGACATCGATGCTGCCGTCAGCGACCGGCAGGTGCTCGATTTCGCCGAGCCGGAACTCCACGTTGCCGAAACCCGCCCGCTCGGCATTGCCGCGCGCCTTGCTGAGCATGGCCGGCGTCATGTCGACACCGATCACGTAGCCGGTATCGCCGACTTCCTGCGCCGCCAGGAAGGCATCGAAACCGCCGCCGCTGCCCAGGTCGAGTACCCGTTCCCCGGCCTTCAGGCTGGCGATGGCGGCCGGGTTGCCGCAACCCAGGCCCATGTCCGCCCCGTCCGGCACGCTGTCCAGGTGTTGCTGCGAGTATCCAAGGCGCGTGGAGATGAGTGAATTGATCTGTGCATCTTCGGACACACCGCAGCAGGATGTGGCCTCGCCACAGCAGTCGCCGTTATTGCTGGCTGTCGCGACCTCGCTGTAGGCATCGCGCACGTTCTGACGGATTTCATCCTGTTTTGCCTGGCTCATTGCGCTATTACTCCTCTAACTGTTGGCGGCGGGCCGGGCTTCGGCCTGCCAGCGTGCGAGATCTTCTGCTGTATCGAGATCCCACAAGGTTTCGAGTTCTGTGTACTGCCGGTCCAGCGCCTGCAATCGCAGCCGGGTTTCCGGCATGACGCGGTCGGTGCTCCAGGGCATGTCGGTAAACAGTTCCGGGTCGCAACGGCGGGCACCGACCAGCACATAGCCGCCGTCTTCCGCCGGGCCCAGCACCACCTCGTCGCCCGCATCCAGCCGCTCGCAGGCCCGCGTCAGGTAGTCCCCTGACATCACCGGACAGTCACTGCCGATCAGGACGGCAAAGTCTGCATGCTGCAGGCTGCCGTGCAGGGCATTGCACATGCGTTCACCCAGGTCGTCGCCGGTCTGGGTAATCAGCCTGGCAGTATCGCGGGCGAGTTCGCCCAGCAGCGGGTGCCGGCTGTCACCGGCCACGTGCAATTCCACCGGCGCCAGCCGTGCCGCCAACGCAGTGGCGACTGTAGCACGCAGCATTTGCACGTAAAAATCCGCCGCCTGCTGCATACCCACCTCGGCCCCGAGGCGGGTTTTGACCTGGCCCGGTACCGGCGCGCGGGCAAAAACCAGCAACCGACCCGCCGGGTAGCGATACAGACTATCCCTGGTCATAGTAGGCCGCCAGCCGCTTGGCGGGCACGCCCAGCGACCACGCCAGGCGCAGCGACCACATCAATGCGATGGTGCGCAGCATGCCGTTCTGTTCCCAGCGTCGGCTCGAGGTTAGCAGCTGTTGCCGCAGGCAGGCGGGACGCTGTTGGCGTTTCAGCCGTGTCGTCAGCTCAATGTCCTCCATCAGCGGCAAATCGGCAAAACCGCCAATACCGAGAAACAGGTTGCGCCTGACAAAGATACCCTGGTCACCGGTCGCAATACCGGTCATACGCGAACGCAGGTTCATCAGGTAACCTACAGTGCGCAACAAACGCCGCGACCCCGACAGGCGCACATCGAAGCGCCCCCAGCTATGGCCATCATGCACGGCATCCAGTATCAACCGGCCGGCATCAGCAGGCATCTCTGAATCTGCGTGCAGAAACCATAACACCTCGCCCCGCGCCACCTGCGCACCGGCATTCATCTGTCGTGCGCGCCCGGCCGGTGCTGTCAGTACCTTGTCGCAAAGCGGTTGCGCCAGAGTAGTCGTGGCATCGGTGCTGCCACCATCGACCAGGATCACTTCATGGCCGCACGCACGCAGCGGTTGCAACTGTTGCAGGAGCGGTTCAATGCCCGCAGCCTCGTTACGTGCCGGGATGATAATGGACAACTGCACGCAACTACTCCAGTGCGCCACCGCAACTGCTGCCCTGCCCGGCGGTGCAGCCATAACAATGATCGGCAACGGTAATCGCCCGCTTTTCCAGGGCGGCAACATCAAGGTCGCTGATATGTACACGCTGCGCCGTACCCTGCTCCAGTGGCAGATCCAGCATCTGGTTGAAATCGCAGTCGTAGACATAACCCTGCCAGTCCACGCTGACAAGCGAACGGCACATCACGGTGTCGAGGTTGGCGGACTGGTGTGCCGACCTGAGCAGTTGCAGGTAGTCATCAAACTGGCCTTTCGATATCAGTGTGCTGCCGAAACGCCGGATCGGCATGTTGGCAAGCACGAACAGGCGATTGAAGACAATGCCGGCGCGCTGTTGCAGCTCACGCCGGTAGTCGGCTTCGAGTTGCTGCTGTGCCGGGGGCAATACCGGTCCGGCCGGGTTGTACATCAGGTTCAGTTCACACCCGCTACCCGCCTGCCCGTAACCCAGCGCGTTGAGTTTTTGCAGGGCCCGGATGCTGGAGGCATAAACCCCCTTGCCACGCTGTGATTCAACATTCTCTTCCAGGTAGCAAGGTAGCGAAGCGACAATCTCGACCCTGTGCCGGGCCAGGAACTCCGCCATATCCTCGAAGCCGGGTTCGTTGAGGATAGTCAGGTTGCAGCGGTCAATGATATGCACGCCGAGTTCATGCGCCGCCTGCACCAGGAAACGAAACTGCGGGTGCAGTTCCGGCGCACCACCGGTGACATCCAGCGTAGCCACGCCGGACTGTTCCAGGAAAGCCAGCAGCGCATCAATGTTTGCGCACGACATCTCCTCGCTGCGGGTCGGCCCGGCATTGACGTGACAGTGCAGGCAGGACTGGTTACAGCGGTAGCCCAGATTGACCTGCAAGGTATCCAGCCGGCCACGGGTGATGGCCGGAAAATCAGTATGTTCCAGTAAAGGTAATGTTGCGTGCATAAGTCCCGTCGTATTCCTTAAAGGTCAGGCTCCGTCTCTATGCGGAGCTATTTCTCTCGCCAAGGCGCAAAGCACGCAAAATTAAAACCTGAAAATATTCTTTCTTTGCGTGCTTTGCGCCCTGGCGAGAAATTAATCTTTCAAAAACTAAAGCCTGTAGCTACCGTCTATGCAGCGCAACAGCCAGAAACCCCCCACCACTCCAGGCTTCCGGCAGCCATGATTCGACACCCCGCGCCAGTCGCCCGCCGCCCGGCAACCACACGGCAGATGCATTCTCCAGCCGCGGGGCCGGCTGTAGCGGCCGGCACCAGCCGCGGACTGCGGCCATTGTATCCCAGCGCGCCCCCCGGTAACCGCCGCGCCCGCGTTTCACCAAATACAACAGGCTGTGCCGGTTCAGTAACCCCAGCGCCAGTCCGCGCCGGCACACCCGCCACATCTCCGCCAGCGTGCGGGCCGGGTCGGCCACGAAGCACAGGCTGGTTATCGCCGTGCAGTAGTCGAAGCAGCCATCCGCAAACGGCAGCGTGGCGGCATCGCCCTGGACATAGTCCGCATCGCCACCCTGTTCACGCGCGAACTGCAGCATCGCAGATGCGGAATCCAGTCCCGTCACGTGCAGGCCGTTGGCGGCAAAACGACGTGTGAAATAGCCTGTACCGCTTCCCACGTCCAGCAGCGTGCAGCCTGCATGCGGTTTCAGCAGGCGCATCAGCAACGAAAATTCGCGCCTGGCGATCCAGCGGCCGCGTGGCGTGTAGTACCAACTGTCGTAGAGATGCGGGTCGGTCATGGCAACAGCCGATTAATCCAGTGCACCAGCCGGCGTGTGCGGGCGCTGAACAGTTTTTCACCATAGAAGGTGTTCACCGTACGCCTGTGCACCTGCGCCAGCGTCGGGTATGCATGAATAGTAGCTGAAATAGCGCCGATCTTCGCGCCGGTCTGCATCGCCAGGGCAATTTCGTGGATCAGTTCACCGGCGTGCGGGCCGAGGATGGAGGCACCCAGGATGCGCCCCCTGTGGGTGACAAAGCGGGCCTCGCCCCAGGTTTCGACCCCGGTCAGGGCGCGGTCGATGCCGCTGAACGGGAAGCTCAGCACCCGCGGTTCGATGCCCTGCTCCCGCGCCTGCTGCTCCGTCAGGCCCACACGCGCCAGTTCGGGGTCGGTGTAGGTTACCCAGGGCACCACGCGGTAATCGGTTTTTTTCGGGAAACGGAACACCGCGTTACTGATGACGATGCCGGCCTGGTACTCGGCCATGTGCGTGAACGGCCAGGGGCCGCACACGTCGCCACAGGCAAAAATATGCTTTTGCGAGGTCCGCAGGCGCCGGTCAACCTCGATGCCGCGCGGGCCGGTTTTAACACCTGCCACGTCCAGGCCCAGGCTTTCCACGTTGGGCCGGCGACCGACCGCAACCAGAACCTGCTCCGCCTCCAGCGACAGACCGCCGCTGCACTGCACGGTGTGGACACCGCTGTCGACACTGACGGCTTCCGCGGACACCGAGGTATGGATAAACAGCCCCTCGGCTTCCAGTTTCTGCCTGAGGCTGTCCGCCACCTGCGGGTCTTCCTGCGACAGCAACTGCGGCAGGCGCTCCACCACGGTCACCGCACTGCCCAGGCGGGCAAATGCCTGTGCCATCTCCAGGCCGATGGGGCCGCCGCCCAGCACCAGCAGCCGGCGCGGCAGCTCACGCAGCGAAAACAGGTTTTCATTGGTGAGATAACCGGCCTCTTCCAGCCCGTCGATGGGTGGCACGAAAGGCCGCGAGCCGGTGGCGATGACAAAACGCCGCCCTTGCAGCTGTTGGCCATTTACGCTGACGGTGTGCGCATCGGTGAATTCAGCGGCGCCGAACAGCACTTCGCAGCCGTAGTCGCGGAAACGTTGCGGGTCGTCGTGCTGCTGGATATGCCCGATGACCGAATGCACGTGATCCATCACGCGGCCCAGGTCTACCTTCGGGTCCACGGCATCGAGTCCAAACTCACCCGCGCGGCGCATCAAGGAAGCAACCCTGGCGGCCTCGATCAGGGTCTTGCTGGGCACGCAGCCGGTATGCAGGCAGTCACCACCCAGCTGCGCGTTCTTCTCGATCAGGGTAACCCTGAGGCCCAGCCGGGCGGCCACGCTGGCCACCACCAGGCCGCCGGCGCCGCCGCCGATAATGATCAGGTCGCGCTTCACTGTGTCTCCCCCTCCCCCGGTTCAATGCGCTGTTTGAACACCGGGGCGTGGGTTGGTTCAGTATTTTTACGGTCGCTGTGTCGCCGCCGGCTTTCTGCCAGCGCCGCCTTGATGCGCAACAGGTCACCGTCCAGCGCCGGCTGACCGTGCCACCACTGGTAATCGGGCGACTGGTGGCCAATACCCAGCAGGACATTTTTCAGGTGCTGTTGCATGTGCTCCATCTGTACCCGGGCGGAAATCAATTCGTCAGCTGAAAACTCTGCGCCCGCCTGTTCCAGCAGCGCATCGGCTTCACGCATTTTCATGCGCGCAACCGAGAGCATACGCTCACCGTTGCTGAACAGGGAATTGATATAGCGCGGGGAATGGCATTCGCGGCAGACTGCCCGCATGGTTTCCTGTATGCGATCCTGCTCACCAGGCGCGGTATCCTCCAGCGGGTTCCAGTCACGCACACCGGCACCGGCGGCGTGATTGCCGGCATGCATGTGGCAGTAGGCGCAGCCCGGCACCCGGTAGTTGGCGACTGCCAGCGGTTGTGTCCAGTCCGGTTTCTCAAGGCGCAGCAGGATGCCGTGTTTGGAGGTGGTGTAACTGTGCACCACGGGCGCGGTCGGGCCGCCATGGCAGGCACTGCAGGTTGCGTCGCGGCGCGCACGCGGTCCGGCATCCGTATGGCTTTCACCATGACAGGCCACGCAATCTACCCGGCTTTCCGCCCTGGCATGGGCGCTGGCACGCCAGGCATCGACCAGCCCGGGGTCGCGCGGCGCGTGACACTGAATGCAGGCGTCATTGGTAAAAGATCCGTCCGTCGCTGCAGCCGTGACGGGCTGGTAACCGGCGGCATGCAGGAGCCACACCGCCAGCAGCAGCTTGCCCACCTTGTGCAGGCTCCCGCCCATCAATTGTGCTCCCGGTTGAAGTCTGTGTATTCACCGGAGCGCCACAACTCCGCGCTGGCGGCAGTTTCTCCCTGCTCTTCTTCACCGGCACTGCGTAACCGGGCCGCCTGATGCGTAATGGCCTTCAGTGCATTGTCCATTGCCGCATGGCCCTGGCTGACGGCACCGGAGTCACCGTGCGCCGCACCCTTGTAGGCCCCCAGGTTGTCGAAGTACCACATTTCGAAGTAATCGCGTTCGATGGGTGACACGTTATAGAAAGCCGAGGCCTGCCCTTCGAAAAACCCGATACGCGCACGCGGCCACAGGGTATCCAGCCAGTCATTGGGATAGGGCGGCCGCTCACCGGCAGCCGGCGACAGCAGGCCGTCCTTGCGCAGTCCCTTCAGCACGGCTTCTGCGGCATACAGTTTCTCCCAGGCCTGTTTACGTTCGGCATCCAGTTCGGCAAGCCGGTCACGCGACCAGTCCGCCGCATGACAATCGCTGCACAGCACCACCCATTGCTTGCGTTTCACCGCATTGTTCGAAGTCAGCGGGTTGATCTGTTTGATGCCGAACTTCCACATCGATTTGTCGGCCACCTGGTGACGGCCGCCGCTCATGTGGCAGTACGCGCAGGTGGGCGCCCGGTAGTTACCCTTGACCAGTGGCCGGGACCAGTCCCAGCTGTCGCCTTCCGCCAGGTAAATGCGGCCGTGGGCAGACGCGAAATAGGTCTCGTCATCGGGGTGCGGCGGTCCGCTGTGGCAGGTGATGCAGGCTTCCGGCCGGCGCGCCTCGGCGGCGCTGAAACGGTGCCGGGTATGGCAGGAATCGCACTTGGTGGCAACCGAGTGACACTGCAGGCAGGCGCTGACCTCGGCCTTGGGCTTGTCGACAAAATGCGGGGCGTCCTGGGCCCGTTCCATGGCCAGTGCGTGACTGGGGAAGCCGAAGCGTTTCTCGTCCTCGAACTCGGCATGCCGGGCCGCGTGGCAGCTGCCGCAGACCTCCGGCGTCGGCAGGTGCAGGTTCTCGTGGTTGTTGCCGTGACAGGCGGAACAATAGACCGGGCCGCGATCGGCAGGCTGCGCATGCCGGCTGGCCTGCCAGTCCCGGACGATACCCGGTGTCACCGCCTGGTGGCAGTTGACGCACTGTGGTCCACCGAACACGCCGGAGACAGTTTCAACCGACGTATAAAAAGCTTTCGGGTTCCAGTAGGCGAACACGGATTCCGGCGACCACTTGCGCGAGTACAGGCCGTCACCGGCGCCGCTCTTGCTCCAGTCGACATAGAGAAAACCGGCCGGTACCGCGAGCAACGCAATAATGACCGGGATCCAGACATAGCGAACCGGCCGCCGTTTCACGGACGGGCTTTCCACCAGCGTACGATACCCAGTGCCAGCAATGCCGCCAGCCCTGTCCACAACAACCAGTCCCAGTCACCCCCGGCACCGTGGCGGGTGGCAGCAATCACTTCGGCACTGTCCTCGGCCAGCATGCGGTGATCTTTGGTGTGGTGAGCCGCAACCAGCCGGGGCAGCAGTAATAATAATGCGAGCATAGCTGTCTTCATACACGTCCTCCTGCTACAAGCCGTTGCAACACAGCGGGCCGGAAACTTTGCAGCATGCCGCCGGCGGCGCGCCGGCCGGCGGCGATAGCGGTAACCACCAGGTCAGGGCCGTGGGTATTGTCGCCACCGGCGTAGATTTGCGGGTGCGAGGTGCGGCCCTGCGCGTCGATACGTATCCGGCCCTCCGCATCCGTTGCAACACCCAGCCGGCCCAGCCAGGCCGGCGGCTGCAACAACTGGCCGACGGCAAAAATAACAGCATCGCAGTCGATGCGCTCCTGCCCTTCACCGGGAATATCGAACAACATGCCGTTCACGGCGCCAATGCCGAGCACGGCAACGGGCCGGCGTTCGAAAATGAAGTGCACACCCTCCTCGCGCGCCAGTTCGACCTCTTTGGGTGAGGCGCGCATGAGCGACTCGTCCCGCCGGTAGACCACCGTGACCCGCCCGGCACCCTGGCGCAGCGCGGCGCGCGCGCAGTCCATGGCACTGTCGCCACCGCCCAACACCAGCACCCGCCTGCCTGCCAGCGTCGTGCCGCCACCGGTACAGTTCACTTCGGCCAGGTAACTGAGCGCATCGGTCACACCGGTCAACTCGCGGCCGTGCAGGCCCAGGTCGCGTGACAACGGCGCACCGAGCCCCAGGAACAGCGCATCATGGCTTGCAAGTAATGTGCGCAGCTGTGCCTCGTCCACTTCCACGCCCAGTTCAAAGCGTACGCCCTGCGCCTGCAACAACTGCCGGCGCCGTTCGAGGAGTGATTTGTCCAGCTTGAACGGCGGCACACCGCTGGCCAGCAGGCCGCCGACGACCGGTTGCCGGTCGTAGACCGTGACCTCGCAACCGTCCTGGACGAGTTGCCCGGCACAGGCCAGACCGGCCGGCCCGGCACCGATCACCGCTACACGCCGGCCGTTCTTTTTGCCCGCCGCGGGCGGCTGCCAGCCCTGCGCAAATGCCTGCTCGGTCAGCCAGCGTTCCACGGCGCCGATGGTGACCGCGCCGTCATCCTGCTGCGCCTTGGTACAGGCTCCCTCGCACAGGCGGTGCTGCGGGCACAGGCTGCCGCACAGTTCGGGTAAATTGCTGGTGCTGTGGGCGACATCCGCAGCCGCGGCGAAGTCACCGTCGGCAGCCAGTTCCAGCCACTCGGGAATACGGTTGGATAACGGGCAGGCATTGCGGCAGCCGGGCACGCCGCAGTCCAGGCAGCGCGCCGCCTGCGCCTGGATCTGCGCCAGCGAGGGGGTGGCGGCAACCTCGTCCCAGTCATAACGGCGTTGCTCAACGGGCCTGGGTGCGGGTTCTTCGCGCAGTACCGGCAATGGGATATCCCGCTTCAGCAAGTGGCTGGCATTCTGTTTCAGTGACGGGCGCAACAGGTTGCGCACGTCGCGGATTTCCAGTGCATCGGTGGGACAGGACACGATGCAGCGCGCACAACCCATGCAGTCTTCCAGCGCCGTCACCCGGCCGATCTGCCTGCCCTGGGTCTGTACCGGGATACCCATGTCGCATACCTGCTCGCAGCGGCCACAGTCGATGCACTTGTCACCGTCCATTTCGATGCCGTAAAAACCGGCGTGGTTGAGCAGGCCGAAGGTTGCGCCGTAGGGACACAGGTAACGGCAGTAGAAGCGGTTACCCACCAGCGGCGCAATAAAGAAAGTACCGAAATAAGTCAGCCCGACGATGAGATAAAAACCCCCGACGAAACCTACCGTCCAGGAATTGGGCGGGAACTGTGTCACTACCATGACGCCGACATAATAGACGAAGAACAGCCACTTGGAATGGCGCAGCCGCCAGGTCCATTGCGAACGCGGGGTGCGGTCGCGGAATGCGAAGCCGACCGTTTCGCGCACCCCCACACAGGGGCAGTTGAAACCGCAGATGATGCGCCGCCCGAACAGGAATACCAGCGCGAGGATAAGAAAGAAGGTCACCGTGCCCGGCACGTGCAGGGCGGGAAACACCGGCTGCCCCCACAGGTAACCGATATAAGGCTCATAAACAGGATAGAGCCAGGGAACCAGCCACCAGAACACCGTCACCATGGCCACCAGGATGATCAGCCGTTTGCGGGTGTAGGGATTCTGTTCGGCACGGATACGCCACAGGCCGAAGGCGAAAATAATGGCGTACTCGGTGTAGCGGTTGAGCCAGATGGGGTTGTCGAACCAGAACAGCCAGGTCTCGTTCAGCCAGCCGAAGAATGCCAGGCTGAAGGCGGCCATGCTGAGCACCTGCACGCCGAGGCCATAGCGGCCCGGCATGAGATCCTGCCGGCCTGGTGGTGTGGCACGCGGACTGTGGTAAATGATCTGTTCAGTCGTCTGCATGCCGTTGCCCTGCCCGCCGGCTACTCGCCGGCCGCCAGTGGATAACCGTTGGCGTTCCAGTCGGTCATGCCGCCGCGTGCCACGTGCACATCGGCGAAACCGTTACCGGCAAGGATGCGGGCCGCTTTGGCGGAACGCCGGTCGGTGCGGCACACCAGCACCACCGGCTTTTCCTCGTAGTCGACAATGTCCTGCAGGCGCGCGGGCAACTCTTCCAGCGGGATGTTGCAGGCGTTTTCGATATGCCCCTGCTCGCCGACGAAGTCCGCCGCGGTGCGCACATCCAGCACCAGCACATCCTCACCGGCATCCAGCTTCTGTTTGAGATCAGGAATGGACAGCATCGGGCCTTCGCGCAGTTTACCGATCAGGCGCGGCAGGAAGGCCACCACCGCCAGCAGGCCCAGGGCCAGCATGGCTTTCTGAATAACGCCCTCGCCGCCGCCGACCGCCTCGCGCCCGGCATAGCCCAGGTAGGTATAGGCCAGTGCGCCGGGCAGCATGCAGATCCAGCTCGCCAGCACGTAGTGACTGAAACGGATACGGGTCAGGCCCAGTGCGTAGTTGAGCAGGTTGAAAGGAAACAGCGGCACCAGGCGCACGAAGGCCACGAAGCGCCAGCCCTCGGCCTCGACGCCATTGATCAACTGTTTGAGACGGCCGCCGGTACGCGCGGCAACCCAGTCCGAGGCCAGGTAGCGGGACACCAGGAAAGCCAGTGCCGCACCGAGCGTCGCGCCGGTCAGGTTATACAGGGTGCCCAACACCGGGCCGAACAGCGCACCGCCGGCCAGGGTCAGCACAGTGCCCGGTAAAAACAGCACGGCGCCGATGGCGTAAATCGCCATGAACAGCAGTGGCGCCGCCACACCCGCGTTCTCGACCCAGTTCTCCAGCGCAACGGCATCGAAACGGTCGCGGTAGAACACGGCCAGTGCAATAGCGCCGACCAGCACGACAAACAACAGGCCGCGTATCCATTTAGCCTTCATCGTCGGCACTCCATTCGCGGCGATTGATCGCGTAGTCGGTGATCTTGCCGATAAAGGGCAGCACGAGAATGCCGGGCAGCCAGCTCACCAGTTTCGGCTGCTTATAGGTATGAATGCCGATCGTCATCGCCTCGTGACCGGCGCGCGGCTGCGCCCGGTAGGTGCCGAACAGCCGGTCCCACCAGGGCAGGCTGAAGCCAAAATTACTGTTGGCCTCGTCATCCTCTACCGAGTGGTGGACCCGGTGCATGTCCGGTGTCACCAGGAGCCAGCGCAACACGGCGTCGATACCCAATGGGAGCTTCACATTGGCATGATTGAACATGGCGGTGGCATTGAGCACCACTTCGAAAATAATCACGGCAACCACCGGCGGGCCCAGCACCATGATGGTGGCGAACTTGATGAGCATGGAAAGGATGATTTCCAGCGGGTGGAAACGCGCACCGGTAGTGACGTCATAGTCGGGGTCGGCATGGTGCACCCGGTGCAGGCGCCACAACACCGGCACTGCATGCACCATGACGTGTTGCAGGTAGATCACGAAATCCATCGCCACGATCGACAACGGGATAGCGATAGCCGCATCTACAGCGTAATAGTTCAGCAGCCCCCAGCCCTGTTCGGCCGCGAATGCCGCCATGCCCACCGCGGCAGCCGGGAACAACAGTCTTAATATAAAGCTGTTGAGAAACACCAGGCCCAGGTTGTTCGCCCAGCGCACCGCTTTGGATACGCTCAGCACGCGGCGCGGCGCCATCAGCTCCCACACCGCCATCACAGCAAAGATGCCGAGGAAGAAAGCCAGCCGGATGGTGACTTCGTGTTGCATTACATAGTCGCTGATCGCCATAGATCCCCGTCCTGATGTTTGAATTGCCTGATCTCTGAACGCTGCTATAATTGGTTTTGTCTGGTATAGTATTCAATAGATCAGTTGAATAGAAGAATAGCGGGTACTGCGGTGATGTCAAGCGACAATTTCAAACACGACCTGTTCACCCAGTTTGCCCGCGTCGGTAAAGCCATGAGCAATGCCAACCGGCTGGAATTGCTGGAATATATTGCCCAGGGTGAACGCAGCGTGGAGCAGCTTGCCAGGGTATCCGGGCTCAGTGTCGCCAACACCTCGCAGCACCTGCAACAATTGCGGCAGGCCGGGCTGGTGGTGTGCCGGAAACAGGGTCTGAATGTCCTGTACCGCCTGAGTGGTGACGACATTATCCGCCTGCTGGACGCCTTGCGTGCCGTCGCTGAACGCCATATCGCCGAAGTCGATCAACTGGTCACCAGCTTTCTGACGGTTAAGGATGAGCTGGAACCCCTGCCGCGCAAAGACCTGATGAAACGCGTGGAAGATGGCCTGGTGACCGTTCTGGATGTGCGCCCGCAGGAAGAATATGTGGCCGGGCATGTCCCGGGGGCGGTTAATGTACCGTTGTCCGAGCTGGAGCAGTACCTGGGACAGCTCCCGCCCGGCCAGGAAATCGTCGCTTACTGCCGTGGGCCGCATTGTGTGCTGGCCTTCGATGCCGTTGCCCGGGTCCGGCAACGGGGCTTCCGGGCGCAACGCCTGGAAGACGGGTTTCCGGAATGGAAATCCGCCGGCTATCCCGTCGAGGAGGATATGCAGGATAAAGCCCCTGCTTCTGAGGCATGAGGTTAAACAGACGCTGAGCGTACGGCCACCCATACCGACAATATTTTGTCGGTTAATCGCTGTTTTTGCACTGAATTCCAGTCAAGTTTAAAACTTTTGCGCCGTTAGGTGGGTACTTGTCGGATTTTGCTCTGTATTTGAGGCAAAACCGGACAGAGCCCTAACAAAATGACGCGTATTTTTTGCTTTACATTGCTGATGGTCTTCCTGCTTCCCGCTGAAGCAGAAACACTGCGTTTGCAGGTCGCCAACACCGCCTATGAGACGGGCCTCATCAGCGATCTTGTCCGTCTTTTTGAAAAACAGAATCCCGATGCCCAGGTCACCATCGAACATGCCGGTGCGTTGCCGGTACTGCAACGTGGCCGGGAAGGTCTGGCCGATGCCATCATCACACACCACCCGTACAGCGAAGAGGTGTTTCTTGCGGAAGGCTTCGGCACCACGCGCACCCTGATTTTTTATAACGATTTTGCCCTGTTCGGTCCGTCTGAAGACCCGCTGGATATCAAGGCGGAACACGAACCGGGGCGTATATTCCAGCGCCTCGCCGAAGAAGAAGTCCCGTTCCTGACACCGGGCCACCGTTCAGGGACTTTCCGGCGCCTGCAGGAACTGTGGGGCGTGGCCGGCGTCGACCCGGACTGGCCGGGCTATGAAAGCACCGGTTCCAGTTCCCGCAGCACGCTGCTGATGGCGGCTAACTTCGGGGCCTATGCGTTCAGCGACATCGGCACCTACCTGACACTGCGCGACCAGATGGGCGACAGCATCGAACCACTGTTCCGTGACCATAAAGCACTGCGCAATTATTACAGTTATATTGTTGTAAACCCGTCCAAGATTGCCGGTGTCAATTACGCACTGGCAAGACGTTTCCTGGATTTCCTGGTCTCGAAAAACACCCAGGAATTCATCAACCGCTTCGGCGAAGAAGTCCACCAGACCTCGATTTATTCAGCTGCCGCGCACCTCGATGACGGCCTGCAGAAACGCCGTGCCCAGGCACAGCTGCACAGGCAGAAACAGGTCAACAACACGCTGACTGTTGCATTCATTGCCACCGTCTTCATGGCCTGTATTATCGGTTTCCTGTACCTGCGCACGCGCAAACTGGAACACCTGCGCCGCATCAATGAAAAACGCTTTGAACTGGCCGTTGCCGGCACTAACGACGGCATCTACGACTGGGACTGTCACGCCAGCGAGCTTTTCCTGTCACCGCTTATGCTGGAGCTGCTGAGACAACCGGATCTCGAGGAAAAACCCGACCTGGTCAGCATCATCCAGCAACTGGTGCACCCCTCGGACCGGGCACGGGTGATGGAACGCATACGCAGCTACCTGAAGGCGCCCGGCGACGAATACCTGGACACCGAGTTCCGCATTGGTGCCAGCGACGATGTCGACGATACCACCTGGTTGCGCCTGCGCGGCAAGGCGAGTGTCGATACCGACGGCGGTACACGACGCATTTCAGGATCGCTGAGCGACACCAGTGAAATTCACCGGCACGAAGAAGCCATCCGCCACCAGGCGCTGCACGATACGCTGACCAGCCTGCCCAACCGCGTGCTGTTGATCGACCGCCTTGAGCAGTCGGTGGCACAGGCTCATCGCATCAAGGGTCAGTTCGCGCTGATGGTTATCGACATTAACCGCTTCAAGCACATCAACGATACGCTGGGACACTGCGTCGGCGACCGCATCATCCAGATGCTCGCCTCCCGCCTGCATGCCGTGCTACGCGACACTGACACCATCAGCCGCCTCGGCGGTGACGAATTTGCCATGCTGCTGCCGCTCACCTCGGAATCCCAGGCACGGCATGTGGCGCGCAAGATCGTGCTGGCGCTGAAACGCACCATAGAGATCGAAAACCACAGCCTGGTGGTGGAAGGCAGTATCGGTATTGCCACCTACCCGGTGCACGGCACCAGCGCCGAGGAAATCCTGCGCCACGCCGACGTTGCCATGTACCAGGCCAAGAATGCCGGTGAACTGATTGCTTTTTATGACCCCGAGCAGGATCCCAACAGCGTGCGCAGCCTGGCACTGGAAAACGACCTGCGCGATGCCATCCAGAACAACACGCTGGAACTGCATTTCCAGCCCAAGGTCGAGCTGCGCCGAAAATGCGTCGTCAGCGTCGAGGCACTGGTGCGCTGGACACACCCGGAACTGGGCGCGATTGCACCGGTGGAACTGATTCCCATGGCCGAGCGTACCGGGCTGATCCGCCCGCTGACGCGCTGGGTCCTGATGGCCGCCCTGCGCCAGTCCGCGTACTGGTCGACGCTGGGTATCGACGTTCCCATCGCGGTGAACCTTTCCATCTGGGATATCCAGGACCCGCAATTCGTCGATCATGTACGTACCGAACTGCTGAAATGGAACCGGGCGCCGGAAAATATTGAATTTGAAATCACCGAAAGTGTCATGATGGCCGACCCCAACCGCGCCATCATGGCGGTCAAGCGCCTCGATGGCATGGGCATCCGCATGTCAGTGGATGATTTCGGCACCGGTTTCTCGTCGCTGACCTACCTGAAGAAGTTCCCCGTCTCGACACTGAAAATCGACAAGTCCTTTATTATTGACATGATGCAGGACTCGCACGACCGGGCTATCGTCAAATCCACTATCGAACTGGCCCACCACATGGGCGTCAGCACCACGGCCGAGGGCGTCGAGGATGCTTCGACCCTGAAAGAACTGACCCGTCTCGGCTGCGATACCGCGCAGGGTTATTTCATCGCCAAACCCATGCCGGCCGCCAGTTTCATCAACTGGCTGGAGAGCAGCGTGTGGGGCCTGGAGACAGGTGTCAAACAGGTGTTTGAAATCGCCGGCAAAGATTCCTCGCTGCATTAGACCTCCCGAAGCCACCGGCCGGAGTTGCAATTTAAAGTCGCTCCTGCTAACAATGCGCCAACGCGTAGACTGTAACTCGCGTGCACTACAGGCGTAAACACAGTGAACGCACGGACACCAGATCAGGGGGTACCCTGACGGACAGGAGGAAACTGTGGACGCATCATCAGTTCATTTTAGTAGTATCCCGGCTCACTGCCTTATTCCCGTAGAACCCCAGGACCGCAACCTGACCCGCTATTCACAGGGCGGCGGTTGCGGCTGCAAGGTCGAACCGGCGCAGCTGCACCGGCTGCTCGGCTCATTACCCAAACGCAACCCGTTTCCCGATCTGCTGGTCGGCGCCGATAAAAGCGACGACGCTGCCATCTACCAGATCGGCGATCAGCAGGTGCTGGTCTTCACCAACGATTTCCAGACCCCGCTGGTAGATGACCCTTACGTCTACGGCTACTCGGCAGCCGCCAACGCGCTGAGCGATGTCTACGCCATGGGCGGCTCACCGCTGATGGCAACGGCGATTGCCGGCTTCCCGATCGACAGTATCGACGACGATCACCTGTCCAGCATTCTGCGCGGTGGCGTCGACGCCTGCCACCAGGCGGGGGTATCCCTGGCCGGTGGTCATACCATCAATAACCCGCAACCGATTTTCGGCCTGTCGGTGGTCGGTGTCATGCATCCAGGCCGGGTCAAAACCAACGCCGCTGCACAACCGGGCGACCGGCTGATCCTGACCAAACCGCTCGGCCTGGGCGTGCTGGCCAGCGCCTACCGTGCCGAGATGCTGGACGATGAAGGCTACCAGCAGATGGTCGCCGCGCTGATGCAGCTCAACAACTCCGGCAGCTGGCTGGGCGAAATGCCGGAGGTCCACGCACTCACTGATATCACCGGCTTCGGCCTCGCCGGCCACCTGGTGGAAATGGCGGAAGGCGCCGGTGTTACCATGCATGTCGATTCCGAGATCGTGCCCATCATGCCGGAAGCCCTGCCACTGGCACCGGAAGGTCTGTTCCCGGGCGGTGCCTACCGCAATATGGAAAGCTACACCGATCAACTGTCCTTCAATGACAACTGGGACATCGACCGGCAACTGCTGTTCACCGATCCGCAAACCAATGGCGGTCTGCTGATTGCGCTGGAACCCGGTGCCTGCGACGAGGTTCTGCTGCGCCTGGCGGAAGACGGCTTCACTGAAGCCACCGTGGTTGGCGAAGTGGTTACCCGGCGCAACGGGTTGCGTGAAGTAGAGTTCACCTGAGTCTGGTGGAGTCTGCTTACCCGCTCCTGCTGTTTGCACTGGGAACACTGGGCGGCCTGCTATCCGGCCTGGTCGGTATCGGCGGCGGCATCATCATGGTGCCGCTGCTGCTTTATATCCCCCCTGTACTCGGCTTCCCTGCCCTGGGCATGAAAGTCGTGGCGGGCATGACCACGGTGCAGAGTTTCGCCGGCGCCATGTCCGGTGCAATCGGCCATAACAAGTTCCGGCGCGTGCATCCACGCCTGGTACTGGCGATGGGCGGCCCCATGACCATTGCCTGCTTCCTCGGCTCGCACTGGTCGGTGCTGGTTCCCGAACCGGCCATGCTGGCCACCTTTGGCGGCATGGCCGGGGTTGCCGCACTGTTGATGTTCCTGCCCAGGAAAAGCATCGAGGACGACGACCTCGGCAACCTGTCATTCAACGTTCCGCTGGCAGTCATCATTGGTACCGTCATCGGCTCCCTGTCCGGCATCATCGGCCAGGGCGGCGCGTTTCTCTATATTCCCGCGCTGCTGTACCTGCTGCATATCCCGACCCGAATCACCATCGGCAGCGCCCTGGCGATCGGCGTGCTGTCATCCACCGGCGTGCTGCTGGGACGCCTGGGCAGCAACCAGATTCCCTGGGCCGACACCCTGATACTGGTAGCCGGCGTCATTGTCGGCGCCCGGCTCGGCAGCGTGTTCAGCCAGTCGGTGCCGCGTGAAGTCCTGCGCCGTATCCTGTCGGTACTGATTATGGTGACCACCGCCAAAATCGGCATGGAAATCATACAATCGATATAGCGGTTGAACCAATGCCGGGTAACAGGGTCAGTAACCAGTATGCGGCCACGGCTTCAGAATACTTGCGCTTTTGCCGCCAAGCCCTTAAATTGCACGAACGATGCCTAACATGCTGAAACTTCTGTCGACAATCTGGCTGATCCTGGCGCTGGTCACGGTTCCCGTGCAGGCGCTGAATGCCGCGCCGGAACAGGCCGGTACCGGCCCGTGCCAGATGCACATCGACAACCCGGACATGTCAGGAGCTGACTGCCCCGCATGTGCCGACAGGGCATGCACGGCAGATACCTGCACGGACAGCGGCAATTGCACAACCCTCCATATTCAGCCTGCTACCTTCTCCACCCTGCATCTGGCTGACGCCATCGGCACGGATATTCCCGGGCCGAGCCCGGTTTATGCGACCGGTTCCGGGACAGCCCCTCCCCCGCTGCGCCCACCCGTATAACTCCATAAGTCGCAGGATTCTTCCTGCAAACCCCTGCATGCCACAACCAGGCCCGGCCTGTGCTGCTGCCATGCATTTCACCACCGGAAGTTATGGAGTTCCACCATGGTCCAGAGCCATAGAAACGGGGGCAGCCCCGGATTCACGATCGGTAAGAAACCGGCCATCGCAACCCGTCTGCACCGATTTGTTTTACCTGTACTGGCAATGTTTGCACTTCCGGTCAACGCCCAGCAGACGTTGACGCTGGCGGAAACCGAGCGCCTGGCGCTGGAAAAAGATGTCACCGCTCCACGTTTCGAAGCGCTGGCAAATGCCCGCCAGGAACAGTCAGTTGCAGCCGGACAGCTGCCCGACCCGAAACTCAAACTGGGCGCAGCCAACCTGCCCATCGACAGCTTCGACCGTAAACAGGAAAACATGACGCAGATGCAGGTCGGCATCCAGCAGGCCTTCCCGCCGGGCCGTACCCTGGGCTTGCGCAGCGAACAGGCACAGGTCATGGCCGGCGCCGACCTCGCCCGTGCCAGGACCATGACCCGCATGGTGATGCGCGATGTACGCGAACGTTACCTTGACGTGTTCTACCAGGTCGAAGCCGGACACATTATCGACACCAGCCGTGAATTATTCCACCAGTTGCTGGAAGTCACCCGCTTCTATTATGCCCAGGGCCGGAAAAACCAGCAGGACGTGCTGCGTGCCAGCGTGGAACTCGCCTTGCTGGATGACCGCCGTACCCGCGTCAGGACCGATGAAGATAAAATGCGCGCTGACCTGGCCAGGCTCATCGGCCCGGACGCCGCCTACCTGCCCCTGTCTGATTCCTTCCCGGTATTCGACAAGCTGCCATCGCGCGCCGAACTGGACACTTTGATTCAGTCACACCCGTCCCTGCAGGCGGAAGACATCATTGTGGAAGCGGGACAACTGGGTGTCGATATCGCCCGCCAGAAGTACAAGCCGGGCTGGATGCTGGATGTCACCTATGGCAACCGTGCCGGTGACAACAAGGATGGCAGCAGCCGCGACGACTTTTTATCCGCCATGGTTGTCATGGACATCCCGCTGTTCACCGGCAAACGGCAGGACCGGGTACTGGCCAGTCGCCAAAAGGAAGTCGAGGCGGCATTACTGCAACGCGATGACCGCTACTTGCGCCTGAAACGCCAGCTCGCTGCCGATTACGCCGAATGGCTGCGGCTGGACGAGCGCCTGAAGTTATACCAGGACACGATTTTCCCCGAGGCGCTGCAAAATGCAGAAACCTCGCTGACCGCCTACCAGAGCGGCGTCACAGACTTCACCGGCGTCATGCGCGCGCGCATCACCGAGCTTGATGTCAAGCTGCAAAAACTGCGCATCCGCGTCGACAAGGCCAAGGCCGAAGCACGCCTGCTCTACCTTGCCAACGAAACCCGATAAAACACCTCGCTGCCCGATATCAAGGAGAAAGCGAATGAACACCGGAATAACCCGCACTCTTTTCGCCATACTGGCCGTCTGCACCGGACTGCTGCCTGCCTGTACACAGGCTGCAGAGGACGAGATCCTTTACTGGGTTGCCCCCATGGACCCCAATTACCGGCGTGACAAACCCGGCAAATCCCCGATGGGCATGGACCTGGTACCGGTCTACGCGGATGCGGAAGGCAGCGCTGCCGATATCGTCAGCATTAACCCGGCGGTAGTGCAGAACCTCGGTGTACGCACGGCAAAGGCCGAGCTCGGGAAACTGTGGCGGCGTATCGATACCGTGGGTTATGTGGCTTTCGACGAACGCAAGCTCAGCCACGTCCACCTGCGTAC
>DRNU01000162.1 GCA_011374975.1 Gammaproteobacteria bacterium
TGGGTGTTCCAGTATGCCCTGGTGGATAAGTCCGGCCATAACGATCTGGCTGAGTTGCGCAGTTTGCAGGACTTCACGCTGCGCTACTGGCTGGAATCGGTGGAAGGTGTTGCCGAGGTCGCCTCGGTGGGCGGTTTCGAAAAGGAATACCAGGTCAACATCGACCCCAATAAACTGGCCGGTTACGGCATTCCGCTCAACAAGGTCGCGCAGGCCATCCGCCGTTCAAATAATGATGTTGGCGGCCGGGTGCTGGAGATCGCGGGTCACGAGCACTTCATTCGTGGTCGCGGTTATATTCAATCGACCGATGCGATCGAACGCATTGCGCTCGGCGTGGGTGAGGGTGGTGTCCCGATAACGGTACGCGATGTCGCCACCGTCAGTCTGGGCCCTGCGATGCGCCGGGGACTCGCGGAACTGGACGGCGAGGGCGAGACCGTCGGTGGTATTGTGGTGATGCGTTATGGTGAGGACGCGCTGGCTGTAATCGAGCGGGTCAAGCAGCGCCTGGAGGAAGCGCGCGGCGCCTTGCCGGAGGGGGTGGAGATTGTGACCACCTATGACCGTTCCGATCTGATCAAGCGCGCCATCAGTACCCTCAGACATACCCTGATCGAGGAGATGATCGTGGTCTCGCTGGTGATCATGGTGTTCCTGCTGCACTTTCGTTCTTCACTCATCGCGATCCTCACGCTTCCCATCGCTATCCTGCTGGCGTTTATCCCCATGGCCGGTCAGCATCTTACTGCCAACATCATGTCGCTGGGTGGCATCGCCGTGGCTATTGGCGCCATGGTGGATGCGTCTATCGTGATGATCGAAAACGTCCACAAACGACTGGAAGTGTTGCCGGAGCAGGGGGATAAAATAAAACGCCGCGATGTGATTATCAAAGCCATGCAGGAGGTGGGTCCGAGCATCTTCTTCTCGTTGTTGATTATCACCGTATCGTTCATGCCGGTGTTCGCCCTGGAAGGGACCGAAGGCCGACTGTTCAAGCCGCTGGCGTTCACCAAAACCTATTCGATGGGCTTTGCCGCATTACTGGCGATCACTTTCACACCAGCGCTGGCAGTACTCCTGATCCGAGGGGAAATCCGTGGCGACAGGAGTTTCCTGAACCGTTGGCTGGTTGCGCTGTACACGCCGGTGGTGCGTTTTGCAGTGCGGTTCCGCTGGGTGGTTTTGGGTGTTTCCGTACTGGTACTGGCCGCCACCGCACCGGTGTTCCTGAAACTTGGCAACGAGTTCATGCCGCCGCTGAACGAGGGCAGCATCCTGTACATGCCCACCGCATTGCCGGGTATGTCGATAACTGAAGCGGGCAAGATCCTGCAATCGATGGACCGGCAGCTAAAACAGTTCCCGGAAGTGGAACGCGTGTTTGGCAAAATCGGGCGCTCCACCAGTCCCACCGATCCGGCACCGCTGTCGATGGTGGAGACGGTGGTGACATTGAAACCCATGGAGGAATGGCGTGAGGGGCTGACCTGGGACGGGCTGATCGCCGAGATGGACGAAAAACTGCGTTATCCTGGCATGCCCAACATCTGGTGGATGCCCATCCAGACACGTACCGAGATGCTGGCTACGGGGATTCGTTCCAGCCTGGGGATCAAAGTGTTCGGCACCGACTTATCAGAAATAGAAGCGACGGCGGTGCGCATCGAACGCGCGCTTCAAAACGACGAGCGCACGCAGCCCTACACTCGCAGCGCCTTCGCCGAACGCCTGACCGGCGGCTATTTCCTCGATTTCGACATCGACCGGGAAAAGATTGCCCGTTATGGGCTGACCATAGGCGATGTGGAAGACGTCATCATGGCGGCCGTCGGTGGGTTGGAGGTGTCCGAAACCATCGAGGGGCGCGAGCGCTACGCCATCAATCTGCGTTATGCGCGTGAGTTTCGCGATAATCCCGAGGCGCTCGAACGCGTACTGGTGCCGACCCCGTCCGGCGCCCAGGTGCCGATCACCCAGCTGGCCGAACTAAAGTTCCTTACCGGCCCGCCTATGCTACGCAACGAGGACGGCCAACTGGTGGGCTTTGTGTTCGTGGATGTGAAAGATATCGGCATTGCCGACTATGTTGTTCTGGCCCGCCAGGTGGTCAACGAGAAAGCCGCTATCCCGGCCGGGTACCGGATCGCCTGGGCCGGCCAGTTCAAGTACTTCGAGCGTGCCAAAGCCAAGCTCAAGGTACTGGTACCGCTCACGCTGTTCATCGTGTTTTTCATGCTGTTCCTGAATCGGGGTTCGCTGGTCGAGGCACTGGTCATTCTGCTGACGGTTCCGTTCTCGCTGATCGGTGCCGTGTGGTTGCTGTATCTGCTCGACTACAACCTGAGTGTCGCCGTTGCGGTGGGCATGATTGCGCTCGCCGGGCTTGCGGCCGAGATGGGTGTGCTCATGATGTTGTATCTCGGTATGAGCTATAGCCAGCGGCAGGGTGAGCACGGTCTGAACAATCAACATGATCTGACAGAAGCCATTGTCGAAGGTGCAGGGCGGCGCATCCGGCCCATGCTGATGACCGGCATGGCCTTGCTGCTCGGTTTGATACCGATCATGTGGAGTACCGGTAGCGGCGCCGACGTGATGAAACGCATCGCGGCACCCATGGTAGGGGGCGTCACATCCGCGCTGTTCATGGTGCTGGTAGTGTTCCCGGCTATCTTTGCCCTGTGGAAAGGGCGTCACGTATCGCGCGAATAGTCCAATTTGTAATGATGCCCGTAGAGCTCTCAAGAAAGGTGTGCACAATGTCATGTACTATCTGACCCATAAGAGGTGTCATGATTTTCCAAGTGTGCATGGTTCAACACTTTCCCAATAAACGTACCCCACTTACGGCCAAATAAGCGCATTCAGGGCCATTTAGCGTAAATTTGTTGGGAATTATAATCCAGTAAAAACTATTATTATCAAATAGATGCATGATCCAGGCGGTGTGTCTACGAACCAGGCGGTCGGAGGTTCGAATCCTTCCGGGCGCGCCATATTTAAAAAGGGCTTTGATGCCCTTTTTTATTGTCTGGAGTATTTCGGAGAAAATTCGAACCTCCGACATCAAAAGGCGAGAAGGTGACCTACCGCCTGGCACAGCGCCCCGGCAGTTATGTGGTACTCAAATATGTCCGCCAGGGAATCAAGCGCAACGATACCGGCGCCATCTTAGCGCCGCCAGCACCGGCGAATGGTCACAGAGGCTACTTTTTCCCCTGTTGTAAAAAGGGCTGTTATACGGCCCTTTTTACGTTTCTATACGGTTAAAGTCCCATTCTGTGTGGGGGGTGCCTGCGCTCGGTAGACGGGCGTGTTCCGGGCGTTGGTGCTGTTACGGCGCCTGGTGAAAAAAGTGTCAGCACTCGGATGTAATCCCCGGGACTGGATGCCTGCCAGTCGATACTGATGTTGTACAGGCCGGTGATTCTGACGCTGTCGCGTTGCTCCAGGCCGCGGTTTCCGGGATTCTGGTAATTGACGCTGGTGTTGACCAGAAAGTCGCTCTGTTTCAGTTTGTTGGTGCTGGTGATGATGCCGATGATATAAGAATCGAAATGAATTGAACCCTGCAGCCTGGCGCCCCTGCGCGGGTCAAAAAAGATATAGTGGCTCGCTACCGTGACACCCGCGGGGATAACGCCCCGGCCCTGTTCGCCGCCCCGGCCATCGGAAAGAATGTCTACCTTCAGGTCTTCAGGGATGTCGATGTTCTGCCCCTCGTCAAAGCCGTAGAGATGCGGGGACTGGAAGTTGTTCCGGCCCACGGTGTTTTCGGGTTTCGACTCCCGGAAGGGAACAGTCAGTTTGATAAAGCGGCTGTCGGGCGGCAAGCCTTTGCCGCCGGTTACGGTGCCGGAGACAATGGTTGCGGAAATGCGGCATACGGGGAAAACCAGGAAGGCTGCAGCGACGAGGATGGAAATGGAACGTCTGATATTCATCATGGTCAGCCTGGCAACAATACGGCCTGTCATCCATTGCAGGCGTTGAGAGATCGCTGATTGTAGGCAAGCGGGTGTTGCACTGTAAAGACTTGGCTGCCGGCCAGGCCTATAGTACTCGCGCAGCGCAGCCAGCAGCTCATGGGCTGACACAGCGCCTGGCGGGCCGCGCTCCGAGCAGGAAACCCGGGCCATAAGTGGCCCTGGGCGGTAACGACTGCGTGGGCAGGGTGGGGATACGGCAGGAAACCATCCAGTTGCTGGGTCCGACCCGGCAGCTGGGGTATTATGAGGCCTACATCCTGTTCTCCTGCTTAGGATTTATGATGCTGTATTGCTCTACTTATGTCCGGCTGTCCGGCGAAAAAATCGATAATACCGTATCAATACCTGGCTGGATGCAATGATGTGATCCGCCAGGGGGGGGTAGTTGCCATGAACATACAAACCCTGCGTCGACTGCTGCTGGCTGGTCTTGTCGCCGGCCTGTGCCTGCAGCCGGCCTGCGCCGACCAGAAAGCCCTGGACAAGGCCCTGGACCTGCTGGGCAAGATGCTGGATGCAAGCCGGCAGGAGCAAAACCAGCCATCGCAGAACCCGCCCGCGCCGGCCAGGCCGGCGCAGACCTCGCCACCGCAGCAGAACTCCAGCCTGCGGCGCGGCGCCGAAGTCATGCAGTTCAATTATTGCAGCCAGTTCAACCGTGCCCAGCGCGGCTTTGCCTTTGCCCTGGCGCTGATCCCGGACGATATCCGGCGGGTCAGGTTGCCCAGCGCGAACAGTGATATTTCGTCCCTCTACAACATGTGCGCCGGACAGGTCCGGCAGCACCTCTGCACTCAGCAGACCATCACCTTTTTTGGCAATTTCCTGTACCAGGGGCGGCCGGGTTCGCGCGTGGCCGGCGCCGCGTCCGCGGCACCGAAATCGGCACAGGCCGGGGTAACCGGGCTGGAAGTACTCGGCGCGGTGGCCGGTGCCGTGACCGGCGCGGCTGTGACCGGCAGACCGGTAACGGGCGGAGGTCTGGGCGGCCTGGCCGGGTACCAGGCCGGTTCGTTTGCCGGCGATACGCTGTCACTGAAGCAGTGCAGGGCCAATGTCGATGCCATCGGCACGACCGCCCGGCAACTGGTCGGCAGAATTCGCGGCTATGACTGGCGTTACCTCGGCGCCTACTTCGACCTCAACCGTCGTCAGCGGCCCGCCCTGGCGCAGGACATCGACTACATGCGGCAGGCCGCCGAGCGCCTGAAGGCAAGCGGCGAAAAAGTTTTCTGATCAAACCTTGAAGCGGGTAACTTCCACCCGTTCGCCCTGGCTGACA
>DRNU01000163.1 GCA_011374975.1 Gammaproteobacteria bacterium
CTGGGGAAGGCGTATCGACAGAACATTGGCTGATGGGCCAGAACTCACCCGAACCCCGGTACCCCGTCAGACATTTTTTTGCGCCGGGCCGGGGGATCGCTTTCAGGCGCCTTGCGCCTGCGCCTGAAGCCGGAAAGCGATCCCCGGCCCGGCGCAAAAAAACGGGCGCGATAGCGACCTGGTCAGGCCCGGGACAACCACTCGCGGAAACTGGCGTCCGGTAACGGCCTGCTGATATGGAAACCCTGCACGAAATCGCACCCCATCTCTTTCAGGCGCAGGCGCACGGCCTCATCCTCGACACCCTCGGCAATAACCTTGCAGTCGAGGTTATGGCCCAGCTCAATGATGGAGAGCACAATCGCCGCATCGCGCGGGTTGCCGGCCATGTTCTCCAGGAAGGACTGGTCGATCTTCAGCACATCGATGGGCAGGCGCTTCAGGTACGACAGCGAGGAATAGCCGGTACCGAAATCGTCGATGGCAATCGAGACACCCAGCTCACTGAGCTTTTGCAGGATACCCGCGCCTGCATCGAGGTCCGTCATCAACGTGCCCTCGGTGATTTCAACTTCAAGGCAATTGCCTTCCAGGCCGGCCTTTTGCAGGGACTGCTTGATACGCGCCACCAGCCCCGGCGACTGGAAGGAACGCGCCGAGACATTGATGGAGATGGGCATGGGCGAACCGTCCACCGGCCAGTGCTTGCTCTGCTCCAGCGCCGTGTCCAGCACCCAGTCGGTGATGGGTGAAATCATGCCCAGCTGCTCGGCGACCGGGATGAAGTGCCCGGGCAGTACCAGCCCCTGCTGCGGGTGCTGCCAGCGCAGCAGCGCCTCGGCGCCGCAGATACGGCCGCTGTCCAGGTCGATCTTGGGCTGGTAATAGAGTTCGAATTCCTCGCGTTCCAGCGCGCCGTGCAACTGGCCGGAGAACTTCAGGTGTTCGGATGCGGATGAAACCGCGGCTTCGGACTCATAGAAAAGATACGGCGCCGCGTTCCACTTGGCGCGGTACATGGCGCTGTCGGCGTGACTGGCCAGGGTGCCGGCCTCGTCGCCGTGTTGCGGGTAGAGCGAAATACCGATGGCGCTGCTCAGGCACAGCTCGCGTTGCCGGTAGGTGAACGGTGCGCTCAGGGCATTCATCACTTCGCTGGCGACACGTTCCACGGCACGCTCGGCATCCTGCAGCAGTGGCAATACGATACCGAACTCATCGCCCCCCAGACGAGCCAGGGTGTCGGTATCACGCACCACCTTTTGCAGACGCTGTGCAACCTGGCGCAGCAATTCATCACCCGCCTCGTGACCGAGCGAGTCGTTGTACATCTTGAACTGGTTGATATCCAGCACCATGACCGCGACTGCGGCTCCCGGATTGCGGCGCGCCACGGCCAGTGCCAGCGCCAGCCGGTCGTACCAGAGGGTGCGGTTGGCCAGCCCGGTCACTTCGTCCTGGGTGGACAATTGTTCCAGGCGCTCGCGCTCGGAATGCATGTCGGTGATGTCTTCCATCAGGCAGTGCACACGCAACACGCGGCCACGGCGGTTGGCTGCCGGGTAGAAGGCCATGCGGAACCAGCGTTCGGTACTGTCGTCAGGCGCCAGGCGCACTTCCAGCTGTACCGACTGGCCGTCAATGACCTGCTGCCAGGCGGTCAGTACACGCTCACGCTCCGCGCCGTGGACGTGGTAGAAACAGGGAATCGGGGCATCCAGTTCGCCACTGCAGAAATCACGCGTGCCCGGACTTGCGTAGGTGATACGGTTACTCTCGATGTCGACGGTCCACAACAACTGCGGGATGTGGCTCAGGATCTCACCGGCCAGGTTCTGCTCGACACCCAGTTCGTCGCGCTGGTCCTTGAGCTGTTCGACGGCCGCGCGCCAGTAGGCCTCGGTCATCACGCCCTGGTCGCGCAATATCATTTTGATGAGCGCAGCTTCCAGCGCATCGCGGTCCTGTTCGGCGATCTGCGGGTCGGTTGCCACCAGCTTCTGCAGGTGATCCATGAACAGGCGGTAGGCGCCCAGCGTCCATACCGGTTTTACGCCCAGGCGGAAGTGCGCACGGCCGATCTGCTCGCTGTGACTGGTGGCCTTTTCGCCGGTGTCGCCTTTCAGCAGGCTCAACTTGTGTTTGAGCATGCCGCGCACCAGTTCGCCGATGTTGCCGCCGTCACGCTCGTAGGCGTACATCACGTCAGCAATATCCGGGTTGTCGAACAGGTAGTTGTAACTGGTTTCCGCAAAACCGGCCGCGCCCTGGGCGAGCACGTCCTGGTAGCGCTTGAGCAGTCGGGTATCTGCCTCCGTCAGCTGGAGAACATAGTTGAATTCTTTCCCGACTATCGACGGAGAGGATTTCTTGCGCGCGCCGGAACGCTTTTCCTCCTTCGACCGCCCACGTTTTTTTGGTGGTGTTGGCATTGCCAAATCCAGCATTGTTATAGTTGTCAAATTACGGTAACACAAGATTATCCATAAATACAATCAATCTGTTAGGGCCGATTGCAGGGTTTTTACTGCACTCTGGAGAGACGCACAAACAACCCTTTTATTTCAGGCTGCTTAGGCAAACAGGTCCAGCCGCCCGGGTGTCAGGAAACTGGTCAGCGGCGTCTCGGATATCAATTCCAGTTCGGGCTCCCCGGCAACTGCAGGTAACTGCCCGCCGTCTGCACCGGCCCGGCCTGCGATGCTCTCCTCGTCAGTGCCGCGCTGCTGCCCGGCAAAGGACTGCCCCGTCACATCCACGTCCACCAGCTCCACACCGGAAGCCTCGAACATATCGCGCAGGCGTGGCATTGCCGCTTCCAGGGCTTCGCGAACCACGCCGTGGGCCGAGGTGAACTGAATACTGGCCTGGTGGTCGTTCTGCATCTGGATGCGCACTTCCATCGGCCCAAGGTTGGCCGGGTTCAGCGTGATCCTGGCGCCCTGTATGTTTTGCCCGGCCAGCCACTGGACTCGCTCACCCAGCGCCTGGTCCCAACCCGCCTGGTTGAGAGGCGTGGCCAGGTTCAGCGTGGTTTGCCCGGGTGGCGGAACTGCCGTTGGCGAGCTGCTCACCGCTGCCGAGCCGGTGGCGCTGAGCACCTCGGGGCGCGGCAGGCTGTCCACCGGCTTGCCCGGGTTGTCGAGTTGGCGCTTGAAGGCCGCTAACAGGGTCGAGAGTTCGCTCTGGCGTGGCTCCGGTGTCTGCTGCTGAAGTTCCATCAGGGATCTGTCGAACAGGCTGCTTTTGCTGTCTGCCAGGGTATCTCCCGGCAGCGGCCGGCCATGCCCGGCAGCCTCGGGAACCGACTGTTGTGTCAGGCGCGCAGCAGCGGCCGAATCACCCGCCTCGCCCGCAGCCCTGCCTGACCTGCCCTGGGCATTGACCAGGGTGGCGGCTTCGGCCGTCAAAGCCTGTCCCGGCTGCGGGGCCAGCATCTGGTTGAGTGTTGCGGCAAGAGCCGCGACCGGGTCCGTGTCACCCTCGCCCTTCAGCTGCTCCAGCCGGGCACTGATGCTGTCTATCAGCTGCTGCCGGTCGGCACCGCCGGCCGCGGCACTGTCCAGCACCTGCTGCAACAGCGGCAACAGCTTGCCTCCCTGTGGCAAGGACTGTAGCTGCGAGGCAAGGTCCTGCATATCCTCCGGCAGCGGCGCGCTGCTGTCGGCATCTGTCGCCAGCGCCGTACTGGCCTGGTCCAGGACCGGGCCGAAACCACCGGGAAAGGCGCTATCCTGTTGTTTACCCGATGAATTACCGGCAGCCCCGGGCGTACTGCCGGTACTATCAGAAGGTATCTGTACTGCGAGTAAGGATGTATTCATCCCAAAGCTCCTGCGTCGGTTCGGTTTACCTACAGGGGATAGAGCAATGGGCGTGCCAGTTTTATTTTTTGTGCGGACGCGCGGCGTGTTCGTCCTGCTCCTTCTGCTCGCGGCGTTCCTGCTGACGCTGCTCTTCGGCGTGGAAACGCTGCACCACCTTGTCGATGGCCTGGCTGTGGGTGCGTGTCTGAATCCACTGCCGGCGGGTTTCCTCATGCTGGCAGGAACACTGTGCCAGCAAGGTTTCCTGCTGGCAGATGGCCTCGTTGAGGCGACTCAGGAATACCCGGTAGTCGCGCAAGCGCGTGGCGCCCAGGCCGGCACCGCCGGAGGCTTCGAAATCTTTTGTGTACTGGTCGCGGTAGCTGCGCAGTTCATCCAGCTTGGCCTGCTGCGCCGCCAGGTACTGCTGGCTCTGGCCGAGCTTCTGCACCGCGCTCTGTTCGCGGTTGTGTGCCACGCGCTGGACCGGTTGCATGCGTCTGGATCGGGTCATGACTGTCATATCGGCCCGTCGGCTTCAGTGTTAACCCCGGCGGCATCGCCGGCAGTTGCACCCAGCGCACCGGCCAGACCGGCCAGGGCATTGTTCCAGTCCACCCGCTCGTGCATATGCTGTTGCAGGAACTGTGTCATCCGGGGCTGCATGGCAATCGCCTCATCGACCCGCGCATCACTGCCCGGCTGGTAGGCGCCGACATTGATCAGGTCGCGGTTCTGGCGGTAGCTGGAATAGATCTGCCGGAAACGGCGCACCGCCTGGTCGTGCTCCGGTGCGACGATATCGACCATGACGCGGCTGATGGACGCCTCAATATCGATGGCCGGGTAGTGGCCGGCTTCGGCCAGTTCACGCGACAGCACCACGTGGCCGTCGAGAATGGCACGCGCCGCATCGGCAATCGGGTCATTCTGGTCATCGCCTTCGGCAAGTACCGTGTAGAACGCGGTAATCGATCCGCCGCGGTCACCGGTACCGGCGCGTTCCACCAGTTGCGGCAGTTTGGCGAACACCGAAGGCGGGTAACCCTTGGTGGCCGGCGGCTCGCCGATGGCCAGTGCCACTTCGCGCTGCGCCTGGGCGAAACGCGTCAACGAATCCATCAACAGCAACACCTGTTTGCCCTGGTCACGAAAATATTCGGCGACACTGGTCGCCAGCATCGCACCGTGCATGCGCATCAGCGGCGAGTTATCCGCCGGCGTGGCAACCACTACGGCGCGCGCCAGCCCCTCGTCACCGAGAATGTTCTGTACAAATTCCTTCACCTCGCGGCCACGTTCACCGATCAGCCCGACCACGATGACATCGGCATTGGTATAGCGCGTCATCATGCCCAGCAGCACGCTCTTGCCCACACCGGAACCGGCGAACAGGCCCATGCGCTGGCCGCGGCCCACGCTCAGCAGGGCATTGATAGCGGCCACGCCGACATCCAGCGGTTCGCGGATCGGCGCACGTGACAGCGGGTTGATGGGACGACCGGTCAACGGCACGCTGGCCTCGGCCTGCAACGGCCCCTTGCCGTCCAGCGCGTGACCGGCGCCGTCGAGCACCCGGCCCAGCAGGTGATCGCCGACCGGGACTTCACACACGCTGTGGGTCGGCACCACCCGTGCATCAGGGCCGAGGCCCTGCAGGTCGCCGATCGGCATCAGGTAGATCTTGTCGTCGTGGAAACCCACCACTTCGGCTTCGATGGGGTTGCCCAGAGTCGATTCGATCAGGCAACGGCCGCCAATGGCGGTCTGGCAGCCAACCGCTTCCAGCGTCAGGCCCACCATGCGTGTCAGTTTGCCGGCCACCACCAGCGGCTGCGGCTGTTGCGCACGCGCCAGGTAGGGTTCGAGGCGCTGCTGCCAGATCGGGTTGCGTTCGGTTTGCAGCATCAGTCTTCCGACCCGTCACTCTGGCGCAGACCACCCAGCACGTTGGCTATCACCGCGTTCAGGCGCGATTCGACGCTGGCGTCGATCTGCGAAGTGCTGGTCAGCACCTTGCAACCGCCACGGTCCTGCACCGGGTCGTCGATAATATGAATACTCTGTTCCTCCTCGTGCAGCGACAGCACCTCACGCACCATCTCCGCATCTTCGGGATGCAGCGCAAGCTGCACGTTACGCGCCGCAATCGGCAATGCCGCCAGCGCTTCGCGCACCACGCCGACCACCTGGCCGGGATCCACTTTCAGTTCACGTCGCACCAGCTGGCGTGCAACCAGCATGGCCAGTTGTACCAGCTGCTGTTCGACCGCGTCGTCAAGTTTCTGCAGCGGCCCGTCGAGCGACTGCACCACCTGTTCGAGCAAGTCGATACGTTCCCTGAGCACCTGCATGCCGGCTTCCCGCCCCTCGCCCAGGCCCTGCTGGAAACCTTCCTGGCGTGCCTGTTCCTGGATTTCTTCCAGCTGGCGCGCGGTCATCGGCTGGTTGCCGGACTGGCCCGATTCCACCTCGGGTACGTGCCAGGCCTGGCAATCCGCTGCTACTGAACCGCTTAGAATTCTAGACAAACTGTTCCGCTCCCTTGCCACCCAGCGCCAGTTCACCGGAATCCGACATACGTCGTGCTATCGCCAGGATTTCCTTCTGCGCACCTTCCACTTCGCTGAGGCGGACCGGGCCCTTGTTTTCCAGGTCGTCGCGCATCATTTCGGCAGCGCGCTTGGACATGTTGCTGAAAATCTTTTCCTTCATGGCATCGTCGGCGCCTTTCAGCGCCAGGATCAATGTTTCGGAAGACACTTCACGCAGCAGCGCCTGGATGCCGCGGTCATCCACGTCGATCAGATTCTCGAACACGAACATCAAGTCCTGGATCTGCTGGCCGAGCTCGGCATCGGCATCCTTGATAGCCTCCATGATCTCGCCTTCCAGCGCACTGTCGACAAAATTCAGGATTTCCGCCGCGGATTTCACGCCACCGACACTCGATGACTGTACATTCTGGTTGCCGGAGAACTGGCGTTCGAGGATCTCGTCCAGTTCCTGCAGCGCACCGGGCTGTATACCTTCGAGTGTCGCAATACGCAGCAACACATCGTGACGGGCACGCTCCGGAAAATATTTGATAACTTCAGCGGCGTGATCATGGTCCAGGTAAGACAAGACAATGGCCTGTATCTGCGGATGCTCCAGCCGGATAAGTTCCGCCACCGCGCGTGCATCCATCCACTTCAGGGCTTCCAGCCCCTTGGTGCTGCTGCCCAGCAGGATGCGGTCCATTAGGCCCTGGGCCTTGTCCTCGCCCAGCGCACCGACCAGCACCGTGCGGATATACTCATCGGAGTCGACACCCAGCGCGGTCTGTTCCTGCACCGTTTCGGTGAAGCTCTCCAGCACTTTGGTCACCTGGTCGCGCGGCACATTGGTCATGCCGGCCATCGCCGCACCCACTTTCTGGACTTCTTTCGGCCCCATGTGTTTCAGGACTTCCGAAGCATTTTCCTCACCCAGTGTCAGCAACAACACCGCAGCGCGATCTGCACCTTTCATTTTCAGTCCTGCCTCAGCCATCTTCGCCTACCCAGTTTCTGACCACCTGGGCGACGCGTTTCGGGTCTTCACTGACCACGCTCTTGGCGGCCTCCAGGTGTTGCTCGTAACCCACTTGCGGCGCTGCCAGTTGCGCCTGTTGCGGATTGGCGCCGGTCAGGCTGAGCTGGTCTTCGGCCATGCCCCCGGCCTCACCCGCGCCGGCGGCGGCCGGCAACATGCCACCGGCCTGCATGCCCTGCTCACCTTTTTCGGCAAGGCTGCGCATCACCGGCTTCAGCACACCGAACACCACGATCAGGAGGCCGATGGCGCCGGCCGCATACCTGGCGACATCCCATATCCAGGGCTGCTCCAGCAAAGACGGCTCCGGCAAAGCCTCGGCTTCCGGCAGCGGAATGAAGGATGAGTTGATGACGTTGAGTGTATCGCCGCGCTGCTCATCGAAACCGACCGCATCCTTGACCAGGCCGGTAAACTGTTTCAGGTCTTCATCACTCCAGGGCTTGCTGACCAGCTCGTCGTTGTCATCGAGTTCCTGCTTGTCATCGATCACCACCGCGATAGACAGCCGGCGAATGGCGCCGCTGGCCAGTTTGGTGTGGCTGATGGTCTTGTCCAGCTCGTAGTTGCGAATACTGCTCTTGCTGCTGTTGATCGGCGTGACGTTTGCGGAGGTACTCTGCGTGCCACCATCCTGCCCGGCAGCCAGCGTTCCGGCATCACCCGGCTGTTGCAACACGGCATCGTCCGGCGGTTGATTGGACAGCGCACCCGGCACGCCGGAAGCGCCGGCCGTTGCCGTAGTACTGTCTTCACTGGTCTGCTCGCTGCGCAGCAGGCGCAGTTCCGGACGCCCGGGGTTGTAGACTTCCTGAGTGCGCTCGGTCACCGTAAAATCAAGATCGGCATTGACACTGGCGCGCACCCGGCCGGCGCCGATAATCGGTTCCAGCAACTGGCGGATACGCTCGGCGTAGGTCAGCTCCAGCTTGCGGTTGTAGGAAAACTGTGAGGAAGCCGGGGCCATGCCGTCGCCGGCACCACCGCTGCTCAGCAGGTTGCCGCGCTGGTCGACCACGGTGATATCGGCCGGCTTCAGGTGTGGCACGCTGGATGACACCAGGTGCACGATAGCGCCGACCTGTTCTTCCTCCAGCGAGCGCCCGGAATACATATTGACCAGCACCGACGCGGTCGGGTTGGAACGTTCGCGCAGGAATACCGAACGTTTGGGAATCGCCAGGTGCACGCGTGCGCTTTCAACATTGCGCAGCGTGGAAATGGTACGGCTCAGCTCACTCTCCAGGGCATGCTGGAAGCGCGCGGTCTCGATGAACTGGCTGGTACCGAACCCCTGGTCCTTCTGCAGCATCTCGAAGCCCATGGAGCCGCCTTCCGGCAAACCATCCTTGGCCAATTGCATGCGCGCGGATTGCACCTTGCCACTTTCCACCAGCACCGCACCGGTCTTTTCATCCACCCTGAAACCGATACCGGATTTCTGCAGGGCATCGACCACCTGCCCGGCATCCTTGCTGCCGAGGTTGGCGTATAACAGGGTGTAGGCGGGCTGCTGCGACCAGAGCACCACCGCCACGCCCAGCGCGACACTGGCGGCAAGGCCGACCATCAGACCGATCTGCCGCAAGGCCGGCAGCCCCTGGAACCCGTTAACCGTTTCTGCTTTTACCATTGCCATTGTTCTTCTCTACCTGCTGTCAGATCGACATGCTCATAATGTCCTTGTAGGCCGATACCAGGCGGTTGCGCACCTCGGTCATGGCCTGGAAGGCTACCCCGGCTTTCTGTAACGCGATCATGACCTCGGTGACATCCACGTTCGGGTCACCGGCACTGAATGCGCTGGAAAGTTTCGAGGCCGCCTGCTGCGTATCGTTGACCTGGTTGATGGACTGTTTCATCAGGTCGGCGAATTCCGTGCGCGAACCGTTCTGCACCGCGCCGGTCTCCACCGGGCTGCTCTGCGCCGCGGCGGTCAATCGCCGCATTTCCGCCAGTACCTGGTCTACATTGCTGATGCTGCTCATATGCTGGTCTCCCCTAGGCCGGAACCGCTATACCCTGTTCACGCATGCGCGCCAGTTTGTAACGCAGCGTGCGCGGACTGATACCCAGCCGCTCTGCAGCGGCCTTGCGGCTGCCGTTGTCGACGCGCAGGGCGTCGAGAATAATTTCCTGCTCGCGGTTCCTGAGGTCGCCGCCGAGCCCCGCGTCCTCTTTATCGGCGAAGCCCTGCATCGGCTCGGCGATCGGGTCCGGCACCGCTTTCGCCACCGCCGCAACATCCTGCTCGAAACACAGGTCAGCAACTTCGATCTGCTCACCGTTCAACAGGATCAGCGCACGCTGTATCACGTTATCCAGCTCCCGGACATTGCCCGGCCAGGTGTGATCCAGCAGCGCCTGCTGCGCGCTCCTGGACAGGTGCGGGACACTGCGCCCGTCCGGGGAGTACTTGCGAATCAGGCGGATGGCCAGCGGCAGGATATCCGCCTGGCGCTGGCACAGCGGCGTCAGGTGCAGCGGGAATACATTGAGACGGTAGAACAGGTCTTCGCGGAAGCGGCCGGCGGCCACTTCCTCACGCATGTTGCGGTTGGTGGTGGCCAGCACCCGCACATCCAGGTCGATCACTTCACGGCCACCCAGGCGTTCGACTTCCCGTTCCTGCAACACGCGCAGCAACTTGGCCTGCAGCCCCAGGTCCATTTCAGAAATTTCGTCCAGCAACAGGGTGCCACCCTGGGCCTGCTCGAACTTGCCGGCGCGCGCCTGGTAAGCGCCGGTGAAGGCGCCTTTTTCGTAACCGAACAGCGAGGCTTCCAGCATGTTCTCCGGGATAGCCGCGCAATTGATCGCCACGAACGGTCCGCCGGAACGCGCGGAATGCCGGTGGATCATCTGTGCAAACACTTCCTTGCCGGTGCCCGAGCTGCCGCTGATCATGACGGTGGCATCGGTTGCGGCCACGCGCCGGGCCAGCGCCGCCAGCTTACGGGTCGAGGCATCCTCGGCCACCACATCCGGATCGTCGGTGTTGTCCGGCAGGTAGCGGCGGATCATGTCCACCAGCACTTCCGCCTCGAAAGGTTTGACCAGGTAGTCGGCGGCACCGGCATGCATGGCGTCGACCGCCTGCTGGATGGTGCCGTAGGCAGTCATCAGCACCACCGGTAATTCGGGAACGTGGCTTTTGAGTTTCTGTAACAGGGTGTGGCCGTCCATGCCCTGCATCTGCACATCGCTGACCACCAGGCTGAACGACTGCGCGTCGATCAGTTGCATGGCCTGCTTGCCGTTTTCTGCCGACTTTACCCCGAAGCCGGCGAGTTCGACCGTCGCGCACAAGGCATCGCGCAGGGCCGAATCGTCTTCAACAATCAGTACTGTGGGTTGACTCATTACACACACCTCAAACTGGCACTGTCTGCCTTTTGTTGCTTGTTCAGCACTCCGCTGGCGAGTTGCTGCTGCGTTTCCGGCAACGGCAGTCGTATGACAAACCGCGCCCCTTCCCGGTAATCGGGATCAATATCGATTTCACCCTGGTGCGCGGTAATCACCGCGTGCACCACTGTCAGGCCCAGGCCGGTACCGCCGGGACGGGTGGTGAAAAAGGGTTCGAAAATATGTTCGTGAAGTTCTGCGGGGATGCCCGGGCCGTTATCCTGGAAGACCAGCTGAACGCTGTCATCCTGCAGCTCGACCCGCCACTCGAGATGGCAATGCCGGTCACAGATATCCAGGGTATTGGTGGCCAGGTTGGCCAGCACGCTGACCAGCAGTTCCTGCCGGCCATGAATACAGATGTCGCTGTGGGCCGGCTGTACCGACCAGCGTGCCGCTTTGCTGTCCAGTTGCGGCAACAGGGTCTGCTGCACCTGCTCCAGCAGCCGGTGCAGGTTGATAATCTCGTCACCGCCCTGCCCGCCGCGTGCGAATACCAGCATATCGTTGACCATGTGGTCGAGATGCCGCAGGCCGGTCAGCAGGCGGTCGACGAAGCAATCGTGCTGGTCGCGCGGCAATTGCGCCTGTTTGAGCTGCGAGGCATATAAAAGTGCGGTGGAAAGCGGGGTACGGACCTGGTGGGCGAGGCGTGCCGTCATTTCGCCCATGCTGGACAGGCGCCGGCTGCGGGAGGCTTGCTGCTGCAGGGTCTGTATCTCGTCCAGCAGCCGGGCACGCTCGCTGCGCGCCGTAGCCAGTTCACGGTTCAGACCGACAACCTGCTTTTCCAGCTCACGGTAGGAGCCGGTGAGCTGTTCAGAGACCTGGCTGAACAGTTCAAAAGCGTCTTGCAGTTGTTGCTGTCTGGTGGCCGGCTGGCTCATGAACAGGCGTACTCCGGTTGCTTGTCAGGGTGGGCGGCTAGGCCCACGCATTACAAAGCAAGGAGTATGCCTGGAATTACAATTTCTTCTGTATCAGCAAGTTACAGATGGCGACAAAAAAGTGCGTCAAACTCCCGGCGCGCTGTCCGAGCGTTGCAGACCGTATTTACGCAGTTTTTCCACCAGGGTGGTGCGCCGCATGCCCAGCCGCTTGGCGGCCTGCGCAACAACACCGTTGGCATCGCTCAGCGCCTGGCGGATAAAGCCCACCTCGAGATTACTCAGGTGTTCCTTGAGATCCAGGCCACCGCGCGGCAGGCGCGGCTCGTTATCGAGCTGGTATTGAACCGGCTGCGGAGTCAGTAATTCCTCGCTCAAACGCACCGATTCGGCGTTCGACACATCGGTCTGGAATTTTTCCGGCAGGTCGCCGGTATCGACCACACCGAACGGGTACAGGATCGCCAGGCGCTCGACCAGGTTGGCCAGTTCGCGCACGTTGCCGGGCCAGTTGTACTGGCACAGCGACAGGATGGAGGCCTGGGTGAGGCGTACCGAGCCGCGCTTTTCGTGCTCGATGCGGCGGATCAGCTCGTTGACCAGCAACGGGATATCCTCCACGCGCTCGCGCAGTGGCGGCATTTCGATCGGAAACACATTGAGGCGGTAGAACAGGTCTTCACGGAAACTGCCCTCGGTGATGGCTTCCTCGAGGTTGCGATGTGTCGCAGCAATGATCCGCACATCCGCCTTGATACTCTTGTTACTGCCCACACGCTCGAAGGTGCGCTCCTGCAACACGCGCAGCAGCTTGACCTGCATGTTGAGGCTCATGTCGCCGATTTCATCGAGGAACAGGGTGCCGCCCTCGGCCAGCTCGAAACGCCCCTGGCGCGAGCTGATGGCGCCGGTGAAAGCGCCCTTTTCGTGGCCGAACAGCTCGGACTCGAGCAGATCGGCGGGTATTGCACCGCAGTTGACCGGCACAAAAGCCTCGTCACGCCGCTTGGAGTAATAGTGAAGATTGCGCGCCACCACTTCCTTGCCGGTACCCGATTCACCCAGGATCAGCACATTGGCATCGGAATTGGCCACCTGCTGGATCATCTTGCGCACCAGTTGCACGGCGCGGCTGGTACCCACCAGGCTGCGGAACAGGTCGACCGGGCGCTGGTGCGCGCCGTCGGCCTGGGTCTCGCGGTACACCTCGGCCTGGTGCAGGGCACTGGTCAGCTGGGTGTAGTGGACCGGCATTTCGACCCGCCCGAGGATGCAGGAACTGGGCTCGATGGCCACCGTCAATTCCTTGTTCTTTTCGGAGAGCAGGAAAATCGGCAGATGTTCGTCGAGATCGTGGACTTCCTTGAGTAGCTTCTGCAGCGCCTTGTCGGACTTGCAGCTGCCGACCAGCACTGCAAGGATGTCACTGGCATCCTCGATGCTCGCCTTCCAGCTACCGCAATCGGTGGCCAGCTCCGGCTCGCGATTAATAAAGCGCAGCACCGATGTCAGTTCACGCCCGCGCTCGGCATCGGCTTCTATAACAAGGACTTTTGGTTCGTTAACTGGCACCTGAGTTTCCCCCATCAATCTGGTTTGGCTGTTCAGATCGTCCCGGAATTCACTGAATAGTTCTGATGTCATAAAGTTAAGCACTCTTGGGGGAGAATGTCAAAATTTTGTCGTAAATTCGCCCTACCGTCGCTAACCGACATAACCTACTGATTAATATTGATTTAGTGAAGACCCCGGGGACACGGGCCAGGCGCAGGGCCAATTGCCCGGCCTGATTGGGGAAAAAGGGGCCTCAACGGCCGGAAAGATACCCTGACAGGGGGCGGACTGCCTGAAAATTCAGGGTGCGCAGTTCAGGTAAGCCGCGGTCGCCGCGCGGCCAATATTGCCGGTATGGATTTCACCGACCAGTTGTTCCTGGTATTGCCGGCCGATTTCACTCACATCCTGGTTCAGGCGCAGTATTTCCCGGATCGCCGCGGCGACTTCAGGGACATCCTGCTCCGCTGTGGTGTGCTGGAAACACTGCATCACCAGCGTCTTGCGGGACGCCTCCAGCTCCGCCACCCGCGCCCATTCATGTTCACGGGCCTGCGCCAGCATTTCCTTGCTCAGGCCGATGATCTCGACCAGCTGCCGGGTACGCTCGCTCATCAGGCTGCCGGCACCCGGGCGGCATCGTGATCACCGATGGCATCCCAGGCTTCCTTGATCTGTCGCAGCAGGTCCGACACCTCGTCCAGTATGCCGGTGTCGTTGTTGCTGTGCGCCTCTATCAGGCGGCGCTCCATGTAGATGTACAGGTCTTCCAGGTTCTGGGCGATGTCGCCACCCTTTTCCTTGTCCAGGCTGTTTTTCAGGCCTTCCAGGATCGAGATGGCGCTGCCGATCTGGTCGCCCTTGGCCTGTATTTCACCACGC
>DRNU01000164.1 GCA_011374975.1 Gammaproteobacteria bacterium
CGAGGATCTTCAGCGGCAGATCGGCAGGCAGCGCGCCCTCGCCCTGCAGGCTCTCGACGGCGGACTGGATCAGGGATTCGATGTGGTGTTTCATGCGTTGACGACCGGTGGACTTGCTGGCGGAAAGGCGGCGTATTATCCCTTGAGGGCAACAAGGGACACAAGGACAAAACAGAGATTCGCCGCTGCGGCTGTATCGCAATCCGCGCTCTCCCGCGGGGTAGGCTTGCTAACGGAAAAGCGGCGGATTACCCCTTGCCGATAGTACCGGACACAAGGGAGGCCTTTCCCCGCAATGTGGATAAAGCGAATAACGCATTCACCCTCATCGATGGCAACAAAACAACGACCCACCATGAAGGACACAAAAGTACCGCCCCAATACACAGATTTCTGTGAGGAGAGCCCGCGCACCCCAACCATGGAGGTTTGGCCAGTAGCTAAGCCCCGAAGGGCATTGCCTGGCAAGGATTGCGCCGAGATCACAAGCAAAAAATAAGAAGCCCTCTAAACGACAAAAGACCGACTGCAGTTTTGCAGTCGGCCTGCTTTCGGCAAAGCGTTCAGGCGGTTCAACAGCCAGCGTCGAGAAAGCAATGGGCTTCCACTATCACCCTGACCACACTCCGGGAACAAAGTACATTGTCACCCTCCCGTACAATTCACATCGCGCGTAGCTGTTGCGGCACCAAACTGGTTTGTCAGACTCAGGCTATTTCCATCGTTAGAAAGTCGAATCGAGTCGACAAGGGGCCAAACAACCAGCCAGTTCTCCCCCGATTGGGACCAGGTTCCGCTATAGCCACCGCCGGAGATGGTCGAGTCAGCGCGAGCCGTCACTGGAGCAACACCATTCCACAGCCACTCACCCAAGATACTCGACGGCTCCCCTGATACTCGGGTAGCAGTAACAGGCCAGCCATAATTGTTACTGCCACTCATGCGGCTGCCATCGGCAGACAACGAGACGGTGTCGACAAAAGGCGGCCAGGTGAGCGTATACCGGCCACTGGCAATGTTGTCCGCGGTCCAGGTGGCAGGAAGCAGCCCGTTCCAGGCTCTACCACCCCTCTCGATGACGACATAAGCATCATTCGACCAGTTCCAGCAGCCAGGTAACCTGGCTTCTTCAGAACCAACCATCAGGGATACCCGGCTGCCCGTAAACGTGCCGCTAGAAACGCTGCTGGTGTCTGTCCAGGTTCCACTGGCCCGCCCGTTCCGGCTGAAGTTGCCCGAGAATACTGAGGTGCCGACGGTACCGCTGATGCTTGCTTCTCCACTGCTGGACAAGGTGCCCGATATGGCATCAGACCCGTACTCGTTTGATGTACTGGTGCCTGTAATATCGCCACTGGCATCAACCATCGCAACCCAGTTACCCGTATCATTACCCGCGAAAGTGCCGCGATACTCACCCACGAGAAGCCCCAGCAGATTGCCGCGCAAGGCACTCCTGGCCTGATCACGGCTTACCAGCGCGTGTGCTGCGCCATTACTGGCGATCATTGAACCGATCAGGGTTTGAATTGACCCATCCGCGTCGAAGGCGCTGGCAGTCTGCATGAAATCGACCATCCGTCCGGCGGCCTCATCATTGGCGGCCGCGGTAATCCTGATCCCGTTGGCCTCATTGCCGTCGTCGTCGATGGACTGGAGGAATATGGCGATATTGATCACCTGGTCGTTGTTTTCATCGACCGCACCGCTCACCAGCTCCACCGGCGTAATAACCGCCTGTCCCTTGGCCTCGCCGATAAAGACATCACCAACATAAAAGCGAACCGTCTCACCGGCCCGGTAGTTAAAACGCCCCTGGTCATTTGTCAGACCAGACGTTGTTGGCGTGCTGTAACGCAGACCAATCACGATACTGTCGATAAACTGCCCTTGTACGACATCCGGCTCTGAATCACCATCGCCCCCTCCCCCGCAGGCGATCAAAACAATCGATGAGAGAAATAAAAATACAGCGCGTGCCTGTGTTGCAATATTCATGACGTCTTTCTCCTTGACGATCAGAAACATCCTGATTAGTTGAATTGCACTGGCATTGTTCCACAGGCAGCCAGCTTATACTATGAAATAAACCCCATTAAATTGGTGGATTTTGTAAAGCCATTTCGCCGTAACAACAAATCAATGGCTCACAACAAACGGAACGCCGTAAGCCATTGATTTACATTATCTATTATAAGCCATACAACAACCTCACTAATCATTACTTTTCCTTAAATCGAGGGTTTGGAGCACAAAAAGCAACTCAACATTGCTTCTCCCTGGCTGGACAGGGCAAATCAATGAATCTGACCGACGATTGGCGCGCCGGGAATTCCAGCAAGGGACGCAGGCCGGGCCGCATCCCCCCAACGTGCTGTCTCAAAACATCTCCTGCGGATCCACATCGATGGACCAGCGCACCTTGCGAGCCAGCTTGTCGGTCTCTAGTTGCTGAGCCCACGGCCCCAGCAGGCGGTGCAGGTCGGCGCGGCGGCTGGCCTGTAGCAACAGCTGCGCGCGCACGCGGCCGGCGCGGCGTTCCATGGGCGCGGGGATCGGGCCGAGCAGTTGCACGCCACGCGGCTGCAGCGCCTCGGCCAGTTCGCGCGCATGGCGCAAGAAGGCCAGCGGCAGCTCGCCATCCACCGCCTCGGCACGCAGCAGGGCGAGGTAGCTGAAGGGTGGCAGGCTGGCCTGCCGGCGCTCTTCCAACGCGGCCCGGGCGAAGGCGGCGTAGCCCTCGCGCAGCAGCAGTTGCAGCAGGGGGTGGTCGGGATGGTGGGTCTGGATCAGCACCTGCCCCGGCCGCTCGGCGCGCCCGGCACGGCCGGCCACCTGGGTGATCAGCTGCGCCATGCGCTCGGTGGCGCGGAAGTCGGCGCTGAACAGGCCCTGATCCACATCCACCATGGCCACCAGGGTGACCTCGGGGAAATGGTGGCCCTTGGCCAGCATCTGGGTGCCGACCAGGATGCGCGTGGAACCGTCGTGGACGCTGTCCAGCAGGGATTGCAGGGCCCCCTTGCGGCGCGTGGTATCACGGTCGATACGGGCGATGCCGGTGTCCGGAAACAGGCCCTGCAGGGCCTCTTCGAGGCGTTCGGTGCCGGCGCCGACGGGACTCAATGCGCGGCTCTCGCACTCGGGGCAGGCGGGATCGGCGGGACGCTCGCTGCCGCAATGGTGGCAACGCAGGCGGCGCTGGCCGGCGAACAGGGTCATGTGCGCATCGCAGCGTCGGCACTGGGCCACCCAGCCGCAGTCGTGGCACAGCAGGGTGGGCGCATAGCCACGGCGGTTGAGGAACAGCAGCACCTGACCGTCGGCGTCGAGATGGCGGCGCATGGCGTTGACCAGCGCCAGCGACAGGCCACTGTTCATGGGCTGCTTGCGCACGTCCAGCACCGCCAGCGCCGGAGGCCGGGCATTGCCGGCGCGCTCGGACAACAGCAGGTGTGCATAGCGCCCTTGGTGGGTGTTGTGCAGGCTCTCCAGCGAGGGCGTGGCGCTGCCCAGCAGTACCGGGACATTCTCCAGATGGGCGCGCTTCACCGCCACGTCACGCGC
>DRNU01000165.1 GCA_011374975.1 Gammaproteobacteria bacterium
GCAGGGACAGTGGTGCGAGTCGGTCTACATTGGCGGGGGCACGCCCAGTTACCTGGATGAAGCACTGCTGACCAGACTGATCGAGGCTATCCGCGAACATTTTCACTGTACTGAAGACGTGGAAATCAGCATCGAGGCAGCACCCGGTACCCTGCCGCACAGCAAGACCCGGCTGCTCGCACAACTGGGAGTCAACCGGCTCAGTTACGGCATCCAGACGCTGGATGAAAAGCTGCTGTCGACCATGAACCGGCACTACAACATCGATGAAGCCGTGCACGAGCTTGAAGGCGCACTGAAGGAAATCGGCAACGTGAATGTCGATACCATGTACGGCTTCGAGGGTGAACCCGAAAACGCCCTGCACAACACCCTGGAGCGCTTCAACGCCATGGGAATTCCGAGCCTGTCGATCTACGCACTCGACTCGCAGCGCAGCCGCTCCGGCAAGTCACTGTTCGGCCCGCCACTGGACGAGCAGTATGAAAAGAAGATACAGCTGTTTTCCGAAGTCACTGAACTGCTCGGCGAGCTTGGCTACGAACCGGTGTTGCAGAATGTATTCCTGAAACCCGGCAAGGCATCCTACCGGCACCAGCTGCGACGCTGGGACAACCTGCCACTGATCGGACTGGGCCTGGCATCACAGGGCTATGCGCCCGCCACGCCCTACCAGAATGTGGGCGCCATCAAGGGCTATTATCAACTGCTCGATGACGGCAAGTTGCCACTGGCAGCTGTGGATCTCCTGACACCGGAGCTTGAAATGATCCGCGAAGTCGCCAGCCGACTGCGCTTCACACAGGTGGATGTGGGCGCTATCCAGCGCAAGTACGGGGTAAATCTGGACTACGTATTCGGCGACCTGATTCGTGCCCTGCAGGAAATCGGTTACCTGCACCGCTCTGACGACGACCTGTCCCTGACCGGCAAGGCCGCCTACTACAACAATATTATCCCGATGTTATTTGCACCCGATGCCTTCAAGGAACAGCTGATGGCGTTGCCGGAAGAATATCTCGCCGAGTACCCGGTGCCCTACGTGATGACACAGGCCGGGTGCACCCAGAGTGCGGCTATAGACGTACGCCCACCGGTTGCAGGAACACAAGCCATCTGATGGGGTTCTACGACCAGTACTGTTTACCGCATTTGATTGACTACGCCTGTAGCCTGGACATTATTCAATCGCAACGCGTGAAAGTAGTACCTGCCGCCGAGGGCCGTGTGCTGGAAGTCGGCATGGGCTCGGCGCTGAATATTCCGTTTTATGATCCTGATAAAGTCGATTTCGTCTGGGGTCTGGAGCCTTCACAGGCGATGCGCAAAAAAGCACGTAAAAATCTTCGTCGCGCGCCCTTCGAGGTGCGCCTGCTTGATTTGCCCGGTGAGGAAATCCCGCTCGATGACAACAGCGTCGACACGGTGGTGCTGACTTACACGCTGTGCACCATCCCGGACTGGCACAATGCCATGCAGCAAATGCGACGTGTACTCAAACCGGGTGGGAAACTGCTTTTCTGTGAACATGGCCAGGCACCGGACGAACGGGTTCGCAAATGGCAGGACCGGGTGAACCCGCTGTGGAAAAAGGTCGCCGGCGGTTGCCACCTTAACCGCCCTATTCCCGGCTATATCGAAGCAGGCGGCTTTACCATACAGAGCCTGGATACCGGTTACCTGCCGGGGCCGAAGTTTGCGGCGTTTAATTACTGGGGTATGGCAAAGCAGGTCTGAACGACCCTGCCGGGCGCCGTGCTCAGCTGCCCGCCACCGCGTAGATGCCTTTCACGTTCCGCAGGTAGCCGTGGTAGTCCATGCCATAACCGAACAGGTAGCGGTCTTCAGCCTGCAGGCCCACGAAATCCGCTTTCAGGTCGTCGGGTTTGCGGGTATGCAGTTTTTCGATCAGCACGGCGCTGTACACCGCGGCCGCACCCTGTGCGCGGCAGTAGTCCAGGATTGCCGCCAGTGTCAGGCCTTCATCGAGGATGTCATCGACCACCAGCACGGTGCGGTCACGCAGTGAGCGCGAAGGCTCACAGATCCACTTCAGTTCGGTACCGCCCTGTGTCCCCTGGTAGCGGGTGGCGTGCAGGTAATCGAGTTGCACGGGGAAATCGAGACGCGTGAACAGCTCGCCGGCCGGCACCAGGCCGCCGGTCATGACACACACCAGTAACGGGTTGCGCTTGCCCAGCAGGGCCTCGATATCGACCGCCATGCGATCCAGCGCCTGTTCGACATCCTGTTGCGAGTACAGCAGGTCGGCACCGGCCAGGACCTGCTGTACGGTATCCGTATCAATCTCCACCCGCGGGCTCCTCAGTGACGAGGTGTATCGTTGACGTCGGGAAGGCGATCTCGGCGCCGGCGTCCTGGATGATTTTTGCAATTTTCAGCAGCACGTCCTGCTTGATGGCGTGATACTTCACCCAGTTCGTGGTGTGGGTGAAGGTGTAGATAAAGAAGTCCAGTGATGACGGCGCGAAGCTGTTGAAGTTGACGATCAGGGTTTGCGAATCGTCGATCTTCGGGTGCGCATGCAGCATGTTCTTCACACTGTTAATAATGTCATCCATCTTGTCCAGGTCGTCATAACGGATACCGATGGTTTCCTTGATACGCCGGTGGCTCATACGCGACGGGTTTTCCACCGCGATGCTGGCAAAGGTTGAATTGGGCACGTAGATCGGACGCTTGGCGAAGGTACGGATAGTGGTCAGGCGCCAGCCGATATTTTCCACGGTGCCCTCGATGTTGCGGTCCGGCGAGCGAATCCAGTCACCGACATTGAAGGGCCGGTCCAGGTAGATCATGAGGCCGCCGAAGAAGTTGGCCAGCAGGTCCTTGGCAGCGAAACCGATGGCAATGCCGCCAATGCCGCCGAAGGCCAGTACGCCGGAGACGCTGAAGCCCAGCGTCTGCAGGATCACCAGGGCGGCGGTGATCAGTATCGAGATGCGCACCAGTTTGCCGATGGCATCCGCGGTAGTGCGGTCATAAGGTTCGGCACCGTCCAGGCCGCGCTGGATGATAGACTGCTGCACGTTGCTGACCAGCCGTACCAGGAACCAGGCCAGCGTGGCGATGACACCGACCTCGCGGAGCGGCTCCACAGCACCGAACAGCGGCGCCTGGGTTTCCACCTTGACGATATCGGCGGCAAAGGTGATACCGATGATCCAGATAAAGAAACTTAACGGGCGCATGACTGACTTGATCAGCGCGTCATCCCACGGGTTACCGGTGCTTTCCAGTTTGCGGTGCAGGCGCTTTACTAGCCGGCGCTGGACAAGGTCGATCAACAGCGCTACCAGCACCACCACGAACACCTGTACGATCCAGCTGTTGGTGCCGGTCCATTCGGCGATTAATTTAATAATGTCTGCTTCATTTGCCATTGCGTTATTCCAGGTCCATGTCCAGCCAGCGTTCCGCTTCGCATTGTTCCAGCAGTGCGGCGGCAGTCTGCCGGCGTTGTGAGGCCATCAGTTGCGCACGGTCGGGGAACGCAGTGCCGTGCATGCGCGCCAGGCGCAGGTGTGCGGCCGGGTCATTATGCCCGACCAGCGCCTCGATAACTTCGATGGCGTGCTGTGGCTGGTTGCACACCAGCACCATGTCACAGCCTGCGCGCAGTGCCAGGCGCGCACGTTCCGGGTAATCCCCCGCCCATTCAGCGCCGCCCATGCTGAGGTCGTCGCTGAAGATCACGCCCTGGAAGCCCAGTGACTCGCGTAATATCCCGGTCAGCCAGCGCGGTGAGAAACCTGCCGGTTGCCCGTCGACCTGCGGGTACAGCACGTGCGCGGCCATAATACCGTTCAGGTCATTGTGGATCAGTCGCTCGAACGGGACCAGGTCCTGCATTTCCAGGTCCGCCAGTGAACGCTCGTCCTCCGGCAGGCCCTGGTGGGAATCCACGGCGACACCGCCGTGGCCGGGAAAGTGTTTGCCGACCGTAGCCATGCCGGCCTGGTGCATGCCGCGCTGGTAGGCCAGCGCCAGTTCGGCGACCGCTTCCGGGTCGCGGTGAAAGGCACGGTCACCGATAACCGTCGAGACGCCAAGATCCAGGTCCAGTACCGGTGCAAAGCTGAGGTCGACACCCACCGACAGGATTTCGCTGGCCATCAGCCAGCCGGCTTCCTGGCTCAGCAGCAATGCCCTGCGCTTATCCTGGCGATACATCTCACCCAGTTTGCCGACCGGCGGCAGGCGGAAAAACCCGTCACGGAAACGCTGCACGCGCCCGCCTTCCTGGTCCACCGCGATCAGCAACGGCGGCTGGCGCACGCTGTGTATGTCGCGGGCGAGTTGCTGCACCTGTTCCACCGACTCGTAATTACGGCTGAACAGGATCACGCCGCCGACGGCGGGATGTTGCAGCATCTCGCGTTCTTCGGCTTGCAGTTCCAGTCCCTGCACATCGGCCATGACCGGTCCGATACTCATGTTCCTGCTCCTTGTACCAGGGGGCGCCTGACATTGCGCACATCCAGCCAGTCGCGTAAACGGTCGCCCAGCAGGTTGACACTCAACACCACCAGGAATAACGCACAGCCCGGCGCCAGCACCAGGTGCGGCGCCACCAGCAGGTAGCGCACGCCGTCGCGTATCATGCTGCCCCAGGAGGCGTCCGGCGGCTGCACGCCGAGACCGAGGAACGACAGCCCGGATTCGGCGATCACCACGGCGGCGACGCCGAACGTGGCTTCCACCACCAGCGGCGCAACGATCAGCGGCAGCAGATGGTGCAGGATGATACGTGGCGCGCGGGTGCCCAGCGCCTGCGCGGCGACCACATGCTCGTGACGCTTGACCGATAACACCTGGGCGCGCGCCAGCCGCGCAAAACCGACCCAGCCGACCAGTGTCAGCGCCAGCACCAGGTTGTCGATCCCCGGTCCCAGCACACCGGCCAGTGCGATGGCCAGCAGGATACCGGGAAAGGCCATGAAGATGTCGATAATCATGACCAGCACACGCTCCCAGAAACCGCCGACATAGGCCGCCACCGCACCGACCAGGGTGCCGAACAGCAGCGACAGGCTGACCACCAGGGCGGCCACCTGGAACGAGGTGCTTGCACCGCTCAGCAGACGGTCGAAGACCGGCCGGCCCAGGTCGTCGCTGCCCAGCCAGTTACCGGCCGTCGGTCCCTGCAGAATCGCTTCCAGCGCCATCTGTTCGGGATGCAGCGGCAACCAGGACGCCGTCAACGCGACCAGCGCCCACAGTAACAGGACCCATGTCGGCCAGCCGCCACGCATCAGCTGTGTTCCAGCCGGATGCGTGGGTCCACCCGCGCGTAGAGCAGGTCCGTGAGCAGGTTGATCAGCACGTAACTCAGGCTGATGAGCAACACACAGCCCTGCACCACCGGGTAATCACGGCGCTGGATGGACTCGATCAGCAGCGAGCCCAGCCCCGGCCAGTTGAAGATGGTCTCGGTAATGACGGCCCCGCCCAGCAGCGCACCAACCTGCATGCCCAGCAGGGTCAGCACCGGCAGCCAGGCGTTGCGCAGCGCATGCCGGATCAGCACCTGCCGGTTCGACAGGCCTCGGGCGCGCGCGGAACGGATGAAGTCCTCGCCCAGTACTTCCAGCAGGCTGCTGCGTACCATGCGCGACAGGATTGCCGCCAGCGACGCGCCCAGCGTGATGGCCGGCAGGACCACCGAGGCCGCCCCTTCCCGCCCACTCACCGGAAACCAGCCCAGCCCCAGCGAAAACACCAGCACCAGCAACGGTCCCAGCCAGAAGTTGGGGATCGACACACCCAGCAGGGAAAAACCCATCGCCGTGTGGTCCCAGGCCGTGCCCTGCCGCGCGGCGGCAATAATGCCCATGGGGATGGCAATCGCAACGGCGATCACAAAGGCGATCAGCGCCAGTTCCAGTGTCGCCATGTAGCGCGCATTGAGCAAATCGATAACCGGCTGGCGGTGATAGAGCGAGACATTCAGGTCCAGCGTGACCACGCCGGACAGGAACGACAACCACTGTTCCAGTAGCGGCCGGTCCAGTCCCAGCGCATGACGCAACGCCTCGCGGTCGACCGCGGAAGCCGATTCCCCCAGCATGACCTCGACCGGGTCGCCGGGCACCCAGTGGATAAGAAAAAAGACCAGGCTGGTGACACCGAAAATCACCCACGCCGCCATGAACAGGCGCGAGATCAGATAGGCCGGCATGCCTGCCTACGAGGATGTGGTTTGCGGTCTGGGTTGTTGCAGGTCGTCATCGAGACTGTGGCAGGCGAAGCGTTGCGGGTCACCGTTTGACCGGGGCATATGATATATCGAAAAGGTCTCGCCCTGCACGGTCACCTGCTCGGCGCAGGTGTCCATCGCCACACAGACCTCGTTACAGCGTTCGGGCGCCAGGCGCTTGCCGACGTGCGGCAACATATACATGTCCGCCTGCGCCGCGGCGCCGGCCCTCAGGCGCTCATTCTCGGCAATCAGCCGGTCCACGCGGGTGAACAGGCTGTCGATCTGCTGATTGAGCGTCGCATCGGTTCGGTTGGTAGCATCCCGCATGCCCATGGCCGCCGTTTCTTCTGTCGCCGGCATCCCGGTGGCACGCAGGAACTGTGCAACGAAGTCCTGCATATCCACGCCATGCCCGTCCTGCGCCTGCAATAACTGTTCGGTCAGTTGCCGGATATCACGTGCGGCGGCCGAAGTGGGGTACTGGTTGACCAGCGGCTGTTGCGCCTGCAGCGCCTGGCCCATCTGCGGGTCGTCGTGCAGCAGGCCTGTCAGGGGCAACTGTGCCGACAGGTAGAATTCGGATATTTCCCTGAATTTGTCGTAAGTATGTCTTCCAACCGTATGATTTCTTGCAAAATTAACAACCAGGTGAATATGGCCGTTGTAGTGCTCGGCATACAAGCGCTTGAGCAGCGCATAGGCTTCACTGAGCGAGCTTGAGTCGGGCGTGATAACCAGCAGGGTTTCGGGGCTGGCAAGCAGCAGGGCCTTCACATGCTGCGGCAAAGCCGCTGCGGAGTCGATCAGGAGGAAGTCGTACGCGCCCAGTTCGTGCAGAGCATCGGCCAGGCAGAACAACTGTGCGGTGCTGAGCGTGGTCACCCAGTTATCACCCGAACAGCCGGGCACCACATCGAAACCGTGGCAGTTGCGGACCAGTACCTGCCCCAGACTTGCCTCGCCCAGCAACAGATCCCTCAGCGTGTACTGCGGGTCGAGTCCAAGCGCCGGGTTGACGTTGGACAGACCCCAATCGCCATCCAGCAGGCACACGCGCTGACCGTGCTGCGCCAGTTGCACTGCCAGGTTGACGGCAATGGCAGTCTTGCCAACGCCGTCCTCACCGCCGGTTACTGTAATGATTCTTGTCATTGGTTCTGAAAAGCAACGGGTCCGGCCGCTTGACGGGCCGTTCACGGTTAATGCTACCACAAGGCCGGGTGGAGTTCAGGTCATTCCTCGATCAGTACCGGCAGTTCTGCCGGCAGCCGGTCGAACAGTTCGATGATGTCCGCATTGCGCATACGCACACAGCCGTGCGAGCGCGGCTCACCCATGGGTTCCGTGTCCGGGCAGCCGTGGATATAGATATAGCGGCGCATACTGTCGACATCACCCAGGCGGTTTTTACCCGGCTCATTGCCGCACAGCCAGAGAATGCGGCTCAGAATCCAGTCGCGTTCCGGATGTGCCTCAGCCAGTGCCGGTGAATAACATTCACCCGTCGGACGACGTCCGACAAACACCGTCCCCGGTGCACAGCCGGCACCGATTCTGGCCCGGATGCGGTGCCACCCCCGCGGCGTCTGCCCGCTGCCGTTGCGCTCCCCCGCCCCGTTCAACGCGGTGGATACCGCATAGCTCAGCACGGCCTCGCCGTCTTGCCACAGCGTCAGACGCTGATCAGAGAGAGAGATGTGCAGATAGTGGTCCGGCATATACGCCAACTTACCGTTGAAATGTCATTACGAGATTGCCGCGCTTCGCTCTCAATGACAAGAACAATTCACGGGCTGCCGCCAAAAATCCGACCAGCCTCCTGTTTGAGTCCCCAGTTTTTTGCACCGGGTCGGAGGTACCTTTCCTGCACCTTGCGCCCCGCGCCTGAAGCCGGAAAGGTACCTCCGACCCGGTGCAAAAAGGCATCTGACAGAGAACCCACCCTTCCACGACACAACACAGCTTTAACGCCGAACAGTTGCAAGTAAAGCATCGTAGTTTCCATCCATCGCCAACGCATAGCCATCAATATCATCCCGCACCGCAAAATACTGGTCCTCGAACCACAGCGGGACATAGGGCAACTGTTCCAGCAGGCGGGCCTGCAATGCCGCATACAGCGCTGCCTGCTGCTGCGGTTCCGCAGCCGCCATGGCCTGCTCTATCAGCTGGTCGACCTGCGCATCCCGAAACCGCCCGCGATTGGCACCGGCCGGTGGCAACGAGCGGCTGTGAAACGCATAGCGAAAAATATCCGGCGACTTAACCCCCACCCAGGCCAGACTGAACATCTGGAAACGCCCGGCCTTGATATCGCCATAGAACGTACCCCAGTCGTAACTTTGCACCTGCACCTCGATGCCGACCTGCGCCAGTTGCTGCTGCACGATCGTGGCGATGCGTACGCGAAACGGGTCGCTGGAAGTCTTGTAACTGATACGTAGCGGGTGCTGTGTATCATAGCCTGCCTGCGCCAGCAGACTGCGTGTCTGTTCCGGGTCCGGCCTGATCATCTCCAGCTGTGCATTACCGGCCCAGTGCTCCGGTGGTAACAGGGCCGCGGCCGGTCGTGCTGCACCGTTGAACACGTAGCGGATAATCGCTTCGCGATCGATGGCCAGCGCAATGGCACGCCGCACCTGCCACTTGCCCGTCGCTTCGTCTTCCAGCTGAAAACCGATATAGGCGAAGTTGCTGCCGGGTGCTGTCTGTACCCGGATCGCCTCCTGTTCGCGCAGGTATTGCAACAGCTCGGGCGGCAGATCGTTTTGCAGCAGGTCGATTTCGCCACGCAGCAGTTTCAGAACGCGCATAGTGGGATCGTGCACCTGTTCGAAAACGAAGGACTGGCCGTCACGGGTACGCTCAAGCTCAAGGCTGCCGGAACCGGACCAGCGTACAAAACGAAACGGGCCACTGCCCACCGGGATACGCTGAAAACCCTGACCCGCTTCGACGCCGTCGGCCGGCAGAATCCCGATGGACAGGTAACCGGGAAACAGGGCATCCGCCCGGTTAAGATAAAAATCCAGCGTATCGTCGTCGATCACTTCAATACGCTCGATCATCTCCAGCGTGCCGCGGTGCGGAGATGCCGCCTGCACGTCGAGTACCGAGCGGTAGGTCGCGGCCACATCCTGTGCCGTGAGTCGCCTGCCGGAGTGGAAAGTCCGCCTGTTCTCCCCGAGCCTGAAACGATAGTGGCGCGGTGACAGCACTTGCCAGTTCGCCAGCGCGGCAACCGGTCGTGCCTGTGCATCAAAATCGACCAGCCGTGCGTACAACAACCGGTTGATGCGCTCGGATGTCGCATCGGTGGCGAAGCGCGGGTCGAGGTTGGTCGGCGCGGAGGCCAGGCCGAAACGGATACTGTCGCTGTCCGGTGCACTGCACGCGGCCAGCAACAGCACGCAGAGCAGCACACAGCAGCGCACTACCATTGCGGGTACGGCAGGCTGGCGAGGTTCATGTCGTAATAGCGCGGGTCATCGGATACTTCCTCTCCCAGCCAGGACGGCCGCACAAACTTTTCCTGTTCATCGTCCAGCTCGATTTCGGCAATCACCAGCCCGGCATTGGCGCCTGTGTAGACATCCAGCTCCCACACGTGGCCGGCGTGCTCGACACGGTAGCGGGTTTTACCGATAGCGTGTTGCACGTCGATACCGGCCAGCAGTTCGCGCGCATCCTGCTCCGGGATAGGGTATTCATACTCCAGGCGCCGGATGGGGGAAACAGCCTGCTTGACGGCCAGCCATGCCTGCCCCGCCGCCAGCCGCACGCGGACACAACTGTGCCTGTCACTGGCCAGGTAACCCTGCTGGAGAAACACGCCGTCATCGGCCTGCATCCGCCAGCTGTCATCGCTGACCAGGAACTTGCGCTCGATCTCAATCGCCATGCGCGGATTGTAACAAGCGCACACGCAGGCGACGAAAATCATCGCCGGAAAGGCGGTCGCCGACCACGACCAGGCTGCGGGTGTCGAAACGGCCGACCCTGAAGCGTACCGCAACCAGCCGGTGGGTGACGAAGACCGGCAACAACAGCTGTGCATCAAACCATTGCCCGTCACCACCGCACAGCCGCCAGCCCCGCAGGGGGTTCCAGTCCAGGGTCTGCACGGCGGAAGCCGGGGTTACACTGATATGTACCCGGTACAGGTAGATAAAATGCAGGATCAGCACAATGCTCACCGCAAGCCGGACAAGCAGTGGTGTCGGTGTACACCACCAGGCCACGGCGGCCAGGCCGTACAACGTGGCCGCCACCGTCAGCAACAGGCGCGAGGTTTCAGGTTCCACCTGTAGTGGCTGATCGAATCTTGTCAACGAGTTGTGCGACATCCGTGTCGATAGGTCGTATCCGTCCCATCAGCCATTCCAGCAGTACGGCATCCGGGCAGTCGAGCATCCGGTCGAAACAGCGCCGACCGTCCGCATCCAGTTCTGCATAACCGTGATCGAGAAAATCACGCAGCAGCAGGTCCAGTTCCAGCAGGCCGCGCCGGCACTTCCAGCGCATGCGCGACAGTTCGCTCACAGCGAACGCTTGACCATCAGTTCCTTGATGCGGCCGATGGCCCGCGTCGGGTTCAGCCCTTTCGGACAGACCTCGACGCAATTCATAATGGTATGGCAGCGGAACAGGCGGAACGGCCCTTCCAGGCTGTTCAGGCGCTCCTCGGTGGCCTCGTCGCGGCTGTCGGCGAGGAAGCGCCACGATTGCAGCAGCGCCGCCGGGCCCAGGAACTTGTCCGGGTTCCACCAGAAGGACGGGCAGGAAGTGGAACAGCAGGCACACAGGATACACTCGTAGAGGCCGTCCAGCTGTTCGCGCTGCTCCGGTGTCTGCAGGCGTTCAACCTCGGGACAGGGCTCGTCGTTGATCAGGTAGGGCTTGGCAGTACGGTACTGCTGGTAGAACTGGTCCATATCCACGATCAGGTCACGGATCACCGGCAGCCCCGGCAGCGGCCGTACCTGGATCGGTTGTTTCAGTTCCGACAGGCGTGTGATGCACGCCAGCCCGTTACGGCCGTTGATGTTCATGCCATCCGATCCGCACACGCCTTCCTGGCAGGAGCGCCGGAAGCTCAGACTTTCGTCCTGCGCCTTCAGCAGCAACAGGGCATCCAGCAACATCATCCCCGGCTCGATTTTCTCATCGGCCAGTTCATAGTCCTGCATGTAGGGCCTGGCGTCCTGATCGGGATCGTAGCGGTAGAGGGAAAACTTCATCAGTAAGTCCGTTTTTTCGGTGGAAAGGTCTCAACCGTCAGCGGCTTCATGCGTACCGGCTTGTAGTCCATTTTCTCGTCTTCCAGCGAAAACAGGCTGTGACGCAGCCAGTGCTGGTCGTCGCGCTCCGGGTAGTCGGTGCGCGAGTGGGCGCCGCGGCTTTCGTGGCGCGTCAGTGCCGAGGTAATGGTGGCGATGGCACAGGCCATCAGGTTGTCCAGTTCCATGGCCTCGATACGCGCGGTATTGAACACCTGGCTGTAATCGTCGATGTAGGCGTCCTGCATGCGTACCCGCAGTTCCTGCACCTTGCGCCGGCCTTCTTCAAGCACTTCCTCGTTGCGGAACACGCTGCAGTGGTCTTCCATCACCCGCGCCAGTTCGGCGCGCAGGCCGGCCACCGATTCGCCTTTGCCCTGCCGGTTCCAGCGCTCCAGCCGCACCAGTGCCGGCCCGGTGGCATCCTCGGGAATCGGCTGGTGGTAGCGGTTCTCGTTCAGGTGTTCGATAACATGGTTGGCGGCAGCACGCCCGAACACCAGGATATCCAGCAGTGAGTTACCGCCCAGGCGGTTGGCGCCGTGCACCGAAACACAGGCGCATTCACCGACCGCGTACAATCCCGGCACCGGTTCTTCGGCACCCTGCTGTACCGGTACCACCACCTGCCCGTGGCGGTTGGTGGGGATCCCGCCCATGGTGTAGTGCGCAGTGGGATAGACCGGGATCGGTGTCTCGGCGGGATCGATATGCAGGAAGGTGAGTGACATGTCACGAATGCCCGGCAGGCGCTTCTTGACGATATCCTCGCCCAGGTGGTCCAGTTTCAGCAGCACATGATCCTTGTTGGGCCCGGCGCCGCGCCCCTCGCGTATTTCGATGGCAATGGAGCGGCTGACCACGTCGCGGCTGGCCAGGTCCTTTGCGTTCGGCGCATAGCGTTCCATGAAACGCTCGCCGTCGCCGTTCAGCAGGTAGCCGCCCTCACCGCGCGCGCCTTCGGTGATCAGCATGCCCTTGCCGGCAATGCCGGTGGGATGGAACTGGAAGAACTCCATGTCCTGCAGCGGGATGCCGGCACGCAACGCCATCGCCATGCCGTCGCCGGTATTGACCAGGGCATTGGTATTGGTGCGGAACAGCTGGCCGACACCGCCGGTGGCGAGAATGGTGGTCTTGGCCTCGATCAGGATCGGCTCGCCGCTGGCGATCTCGATGGCCAGCGCACCGAGGAAATAACCGTCCGGGTTGCGGATCAGGTCGATGGCAAAGTATTCATCGAAGAAATGTGTTCTGGCGCGGATGTTCTGCTGGTACAGCGAATGCAGGATAGCGTGGCCGGTGCGGTCGGCCGCGGCACAGGTGCGCACCGCCTGGTCGCCGCCGAAGTTGCGGCTCTGGCCGCCAAAGGCGCGCTGGTAGATTTTGCCGCTGCCGAGGCGCGAGAACGGCACGCCGAAGTGTTCCAGTTCGTATACCACGCGCGGTGCGGCGCGGCACATGTATTCAATGGCATCCTGGTCGCCCAGGTAGTCGCTGCCCTTGACGGTGTCGAACATGTGCCAGTGCCAGTTGTCTGACGACACATTGGCCAGTGCCGCGTTCACCCCGCCCTGCGCCGCCACCGTGTGCGAACGGGTCGGGAACACCTTGGACACCACCGCCACGCGCGCATCCGCCTGCGACAGTTGCAGGGCCGCGCGCAGGCCGCCACCGCCGGCGCCGATAATCAGGGTATCAAAGCTGCGTTTCTCGATACTCATGCGTTATACCGAACTCCCGGTGGCCGCCAGTGCCAGTGCGCGGAGAATCCACAACAGGCTGCCAAGCAACAGCAGCGCTGTGATGGCCATGAACAGCAGGCGCAGCCAGACGGCGTGAACATAATCGATCAGGACATCGCGCACACCGACCCAGGCGTGCAGCAGCAAGGCCAGCGCAAACAGCGCGGTGGTGACACCCATCCAGGGACCACCCAGCCAGCTGCGCCAGTCCTGGAATGTCAGGGGATCACCAAGCGCAACCACCGTCAGCACCGTTACCAGGTAGACAGCCAGGTAGATGGCCGTGAAGCGCTGCAGCAACCAGGCGCGCAATCCCTGCGCTGCACGGCTCATAGCAGGCTCACCGCGTACAGGGCGGTCATCAGCAGGGCGCCGATATTGACCAGCCAGGCGCTGATATTGGCCGGCGATTTATCAATGCCGATTTCGACATCGAGCAGCAGGTGACGAATACCCGCCAGCAGGTGGTGGCTCAGAGACCAGACCAGCAACAGCGAGAGCAGAACAACGGGTGTGGATTGCAGGCAGTCGCGAACTTCCAGGAAGCCCCGCTCGCTTTCCAGCGACTGGCCGAACCACCAGGCGACCAGCGGCACGGAAAGAAACATCAATACGCCGGAGATACGATGGCCGATGGAGGCGATGCCGCCGGGCGGCAGCTTGATCTGCATCAGGTTCAGAAATTTTGGTGCTGGTTTTTGTGGAGTCATTAAACCCGGCTTGCCTGACGTTTTTACGTTTATACCACCTGCCCGTTGAATCTACCAGTATTTACAAGGCTGACACCCGGGGAAAGATTGACTACTATTCAGCGCAGGTAATCAGGACAGGATATTATGATCTCCGACTGGAAGGATTTTCTCAGCAAGGCCGGTGCCGAGTTCGACGAGGCCGGCGTTGCACACTACGGCAACCCGCGTCGCGAGCTGAGCGTGGCTATCACCGGTAACGTATTTGCCGACCTGTCGCACTATGGCCTGATTTCGGTGCACGGTGAGGATGCGGAAACTTTCCTGCAGGGACAGCTCACCAACGATATCCGCAAAGTGAAGGATACACACAGCCAGTTCAGCGGCATGTGCAACCCCAAGGGCCGCCTGCTGGCCAGCTTCCGTATCTTCCACCGCGGCGACAGCTACTACCTGTGCCTGCCTTCCAGCATGCTGGAAGGGGTCATCAACCGGCTGCGCATGTTCGTGCTGCGCTCCAGGGTGACCCTGGAGGATGCCAGTGACACCTTTGTGCACCTGGGCATCTCCGGCACCGATGCCGGGGAAGACTTGCAGAAATTCGCCGGCCGCCTGCCCGGCAACGTCAATGACGTGCTCCAGGACGACAAGCTGACGATTGTCTGCGTACCGGGCATTCACCCCAGTTATGAAGTCTTCACCCTCCCCGACACCGCCATGCAGTTGTGGGACAAACTCAATGTGCAGAGCGCCCCCATCGGCGCCGACGCCTGGCAGTTGCTCGATATCCTCGCCGGGGTCCCGGTCATCAGCCCGGAAACGCGCGAGGATTTTGTGCCGCAGATGGTCAATCTGCAGCTGATCGACGGTGTCAGCTTCCAGAAAGGCTGTTATACCGGGCAGGAGATCGTCGCCCGCATGCAGTATCTGGGCAAACTCAAACGCCGCATGTACCTGGCCCGGGTGCAGGCCGACGCACGGCCGGCCGGCGGCACCGAGATCTTCGCCGCGGGTAATAGCGAACAGGGCGTGGGCAAGGTGCTCTCCGCCGCCCCGCACCCGGACGGTGACTATGCCCTGCTGGTGGTGCTGCAGATCGCCAGCGCCGAGGCTGAAGACAGCCTGCACCTGGGCGGCGCCGACGGCCCGCCGCTGGCGCTGGAGGCGCTGCCCTACCCCTTTGCCGAGGCGTCCGGGGAGTAACCGGCAGAATCTGGACGCGACCGGGTTCAGGTCTTTGCGCCTGCCGTCGCTACAGGGATGAACCCGAATAACCCAGGGAGCTGTGGTATGGAACCCGAAGAAGTTTTCGTCAACGAGCTTATCCAGGATCTGGAAAGCGGCCATTTACAGTTGCCCACCCTCCCGGAGGTGGCATTGCGGGTACGCGACGTCGTCGATGACGAAAACGCCAACGCCAACCAGATCGCCGATATTATCGGCCAGGATGCCGCACTTTCCGCGCGTCTGTTGCAAGTTGCCAATTCCCCGTTGTACCGCGGCCGGCAGGAGATCGACCGGCTGTCGATGGTCATCGCCCGGCTTGGCAACAAACTGGTGCGCAACCTGGTGACCAGCCAGGTCATGAAACAGATGTTCCAGGCGACCAACGATATGGTCGATGTCCGCCTGCGCGCCGTGTGGGAACACAGTGTGCAGGTCGCCGCTATCTCCCGCGCGCTGGCCGGCCAGACGGCGAACGTGGACCCGGACCAGGCCATGCTGGCCGGGCTGCTGCACGATATCGGCACCCTGCCGATCCTGTACCGGGCGGAAGAACGCGACGATCTGCTGGATACGCCGGGGTTACTGGATCACCTGATCGAGAACCTGCATGCCCGCATCGGCGGGGCTATCCTGCAGCACTGGAAATTTCCCGCCGCACTGGTGGCGGTGGCCGCCGAGCATGAAGACCTGACCCGGGACCATGACGGTCCGGCCGACCTGGTCGACGTGGTACAGGTTGCCAACCTGCAGAGCCATATCGATTCCGACCATGTGCTGAGCCAGACCGACTGGGGCGCCATCCCCGCCTTCCACCACCTCGGGCTCGATGTAGACGTGCATGAAATCGAACTCACCGACGTGGCGGAAGAAATCGACGCCGTACAGCAGCTATTCAACTAGCAATATTTACTTCCTACCTTACTGATTTTAATGCTATTCTTTTAGCCGGACACAGGGAGCCCCCGGTTTTGGGCTGGTCATGCCTCAAGCCTGGTCCCCCAGTGCCGAACCAGTCTTAAAATCCTCTATTCTCAAGCAGATAGAGAAACTGGAGATGACGTGGGCAGGACAGCAGTTCCCGCTGCCCGGGATGAACTTCGGAAGCTACAATCCCGGCTGGAAGAAAAAGAAGCCGAGATTGCCATGCTCAGGGAAATCTCCGAGGTTATTGGCAGCGAATATAAGCTACAGAGGGTCTTTGACCTCGTTGCCGCTCGCGCCCGCGATTTGCTGCAGGCCGAGACCGTGACAATACCGGTCCTCTCCCCCGACCAGAAAACCTATTGTTACCGTGCCGCCGTCGGCGCCAATGCCGAGGAACTGCAATACGCCGAGCTGCCGATTGAAATCGGTATCTGCGGCTGGGTGCTGCGCCACCAGCAGGCCTGGTGGCAGGGCGTGCTCGACCAGCTGGATGAAAGCGAGCGCAACAAGTGGGAAAAGGACGCCGGCAACCTGCTGCTGGTGCCGCTGGTCGGCAAACGCCAGTTCCTCGGCGGCATCGCCTGCATCAACAAGATCGGCGAGGAAAACTTCAGCGCGCGCGATTTCGATTTGCTCAGCATGTTCGCGAGCCAGGTCAGCATTGCCATTGAGAACGCCATGTTTTTCGAGGAGCTGAACGCCGCCCGGCAAAGCTCCGAGGCCTACCGGGAAAAACTTGTCGAAGCCAACCGCAAACTCTCGATCAGTAATGACGAGTTGCAGCATTTTGCCGTGCATGACCCCCTCACCGCCCTCCCCAACCGCACCCTGGTGCTCGACCGCCTGCAGCAGGCCATCC
>DRNU01000166.1 GCA_011374975.1 Gammaproteobacteria bacterium
AAAGAACTCCTCTATTCCCACCGCATGTCAGACATGCTCGAGCGTTACGCGCCGGATGCTGACGATGCCGTGAAACTGGCGGTGCGCGCCCAGCATATCCAGCGCTGGAAATCGCCACGCGATGCCTTCCCCATGGACCGCAAGGGCTACCACAAATGGCGTTCGGAACTCTATAACTTTCACGCCGAGACCGCGGCCGGTTTATTGATACAGGCCGGCTACCCGGAAGAGGTCGTCGAGCGTGTCAGAAAGGCCGTCGGGAAAAAGGAAACGAAGACCAACCCGGACACGCAGCTCGTGGAAGACGTGGCAGCACTGGTATTCATCGAGCACTACATGCTCGATTTCGCGGAAAAACACCCGGAATACGATGAGGAGAAATGGATCCGCATCATTCTCCGGACCTGGAACAAGATGTCGGAACCCGGTCAGAAGTTTGCGCTGTCAGGCGCGCTCAAATTGCCGGAAACACTTGTTCCACTGATCCAGAAGGCCATTTCAGGCTAGGCATTTGTCACCGGTTATTTTTGGCCACCGCATTTGCCTTCACCGCATTTGCCGCCTTTCATGAAACCTTTCATCTTGTTCATGTGGGCATCGCGCTCTGCCTGGTCGATCACACCATCACCGTTCTGGTCGATTTTGTGAAACATGGCCTCGTGCCCCTGCATGAACTCGTCCTTGGTGACTTTGCCGTCACCATCGGCATCCATGCGGGCCATACCGCACTTGCCCTCACCGCCCTTACCCTTGCCTTTGCTGTTGCCGCCACCACATTTCCCTTCACCACACTTGGCGGCTGCCAGTGTCGAATACCCGCCGGAAAGTGACTCCATGCTGAACGGGTTTTCAGCGGCATTACTGACAGTGGTGTTTGCCAGGGAAACCGTGAACACGGCACCCAGTGCAATCGCTAATGGTGTGATGGTTTTTTCCTTCGACATAATCCGTCTCCTGATTAATTCACTTGTGCCTGTAAAATAAACCTGTCCCCTTTTTACAGTGAATTCAGGTGCGGATCAATCGAGTCTGACCCTATTGATCAAGCTCGTTCTGAATGAGTTTTTTTAATTTGTCCCTGCAATCCATCACTTTGCATTGCCCGTCGTAGCTGCAGCTGAGTTTGAGGTCGCGAATCTGGTCATCCTCCACGTCCAGCAGGGAGACCAGGACAATTTCCTGTTTCTCACGCACGGAGCAGGCCTGTTGCAGCAGGGCTACTGTGCTACAGCCCTCGACAAAGCGCTTCCTGGCAAAATTGGCGATATTCTCGAAGTCAAAATGCCCCAGGCAACCCGGGTTACGGCAGACCATAATACTGTACCTTCATGTCCATACAAAAAGCAGGGAGGATGCTTTCGTCTACTTAGACGACTAAAACCCTACTTTTATTCATTAAATGCAGGACAAATTGGGGTCAGAGCACATTTTTCGCTAATATTCCGACCTGCGAATATTAGCCGTATATGTGCTCTGACCCCATTTTTTACAGTGTGGGGTAGTCGGTGTAGCCTCTGGCATCGCCGCCGTAGAAGGTGTCCGGGTCAGGGGTGTTCAGGCTGGCACCCTGTGCGAAGCGCTCGGGTAAATCGGGGTTGGCGATATATAGCCTGCCGAAAGCTACCATGTCGGCGTCGCCCTGTTGCAGCACCTGTTCGGCACTGGCGCGGGTATAGCCGTTGTTGGCAATGTAGAGGCCGCCAAAACGGCGCCTGAGTTCGGGGTAATCCACCTGGCGCTCCTCGCCCAGCATGTCGCCCTCCACCATGTGCAGGTAGGCCAGTTGATGACCGCGCAGCATGTCGACGACAGCCTCGAAGGTGGCTTGCGGCCGGGAATCCCGGATGTCATTGAAGCGGTTTTCAGGCGACAGGCGAACGCCGATAGCCCGGGTCGGCCAGACCGTGCTCACGGCGGTAACCACTTCATCGAGCAAGCGCATTCGATTTTCAATGCTGCCGCCATAGGCATCGGTACGGGTGTTAGTCCCGTCACGTAGAAACTCGTCCAGCAGGTAGCCGTTGGCAGAATGGATCTCAATGCCGTCAAACCCGGCATCTTTGGCCCGTTGCGCGGCAGCGATATAGTCGGCAATCACGCCGGGGATTTCCTCGCTTGCAAGGGCATGCGGTGTCTCGAAAGGCTGCATGCCGGTATAGGTCACGGCCTCCCCTGCGGGCTGAATGGCGGAGGGTGCAACCGGCAGGGCATTACCGGGTTGCATCGAGGGATGCGAAATACGCCCGACGTGCCACAACTGGATGAATATACGCCCGCCTTTGGCATGCACGGCATCGGTCACCTGCCGCCAGCCCGCCACCTGTTCATCGCTGTGGATGCCCGGCGTTGCAGGGTAACCTGCACCCTGCGGCGAGATCTGGCTGGCCTCGCTGATGATTAACCCGGCGCTCGCCCGCTGCACGTAATATTCGGCATTCAGCGCCGTGGGCACATTGCCCGGGCCGGCCCGGTTGCGGGTCAACGGCGCCATTACAATGCGGTTCGGCAGTGTCAGGTCACCCAGTGCGAGCGGTGTAAAGAGGTCAATGGTCGAGGGTTCATTCGTGGGCATGATGCACTCCCTTGTTTAAGTTCGGTTCGGTCGGTATCGCCATCCCTGCGCACCCTGTTACAGAATAATCGCTTTATTGCGGATATCTTGCAGCGCAAACCAGTTGTAATACTATAGCCCTGTATCCAATTGAAAAGGAAGCAGGGAATTGTCTGAAGACGGGCTCACGCGGCGCAGATTCCTCTCCGGCCTGGCGGCAGGCACGGCGGCACTCGGCAGCGTGGTTGCGGCGGCTTCCGCTCAAACACAGCCGTCAACAGAAAAGCCGCACAGCCATTCAAAAAGGATCGGCATTGCTCTGGGCGCCGGTGGCGCAAAAGGGCTGGCGCACATCCTTATGCTGGAGGCGCTCGATGAGCTGGGCATCCGGCCCCATATGATTGCCGGCTGCAGTATGGGGGCTGTTATAGGGGCGCTCTATGCGTCCGGACTGAGCGGGGAAGATATCCGGCAATTCATCGGCAAACTCGTGGTGACCGGTGACGAGACATGGCCGGAGGCCCTGTTCAGTAAAGATCTGGTGAAATGGATCGATTTTATTGAGCCTGAACTGGGGAGTGGCGGGTTGATCGATGGCGAAAATTTTATTCGCTACCTGCATACCGCCATTCGTGGATCACGCTTTAATGAACTCAGCATCCCGTTCAAGGTGGTCGCCGCGGATTTCTGGAAACGGGAACAGGTGGTTATCGAATCCGGGAGCCTGCTCCCTGCCCTCAAGGCGAGTATGGCAATTCCCGGCCTGTTTACGCCGGTCGCCCTGAATGGACGCGTGCTGGTGGATGGCGGTACGGTCAATCCGGTTCCCTATGATCTCCTGCTCGACGACTGTGATATCACCATTGCCGTTGATGTCATTGGAACGCCCTCTGCTGACAATGACACGCTGCCGTCATTTTTTGACGCGATTTTCAGTAGCGTACACATCATGCAGAAAGCCATTCTTGCAGAAAAGATGAAGCAACACCGCCCGGATATCTATATCAAACCGGCTATTAGCGGCGT
>DRNU01000167.1 GCA_011374975.1 Gammaproteobacteria bacterium
AAAAATGTTCCGGTAGAAGTGAAGTGGAAAGTCACGAACTTTGACGGCAACGTTGCCCCCAACTTCTGGCTGGACGACTGGAGTCTGACGGTTGAACAGGCGCGCGGCTGCCGGCAGACCAGGCAGAACTTTTAATGGGTTTGAGATAGACAAGGAAGGAGTACATATTCATGAAGAATATCTCAAAAAATATATATTCTGTCGGCCTAACCATATTGGCACTGACATTTTCGGCGGCACTAACACCGGCAAAGGCTCAACTGACGACCATGCAGGTTCAACGGGCATCGACCAATGGCCCGCTATATGAGCTGCCGCTCTTCGCCAATGATCTAAAACCGGGTGAGCGCTATTATACTTCCGATCACGCCGATAGTACGACACAAAGATTTGGTTATGACATCTCCGCCCGGCGTCTGGCGGGAGACCGCTGGAAATCCCTCAAGCCGGGAATTACTGGTGACGAACATTGGGATAATCCAAAAAACGCCAACTATATTGTTTTTGGAAAACCTTTTTATGCGATGAAAGACGGAACGATAATCGCCTGCTGGCGCAACGCACCGGAAAACCCGCGCCCCAAGCTACCCTCCGAAAGCAATGGTGCCACCCCCAATGCGGAAAAAATGTGGTGGCACCGGTTCCATAGAAACGGACTGCTGGCAGGTGGTGGTAATCATTTGTGGATTCTCCATGATGACGGCACAAGAGCCCTATACGCGCATGCAAAGAAAGGGTCTATCCCACAATCCTTATGCCCGAGGAATCAGGCAAAATTTTCCGAAAAACCCGACAAGAGTAAAAAAGATGAAAATGGCATGTACGACCCTATTGCCCTCAAGCCTTCCGAGCGCAAACGGGTTAAGGCCGGACAGTTTCTCGGGCGCATTGGCCATACTGGTTCCTCAACCGGTCCTCATATTCATATTCATGTAGAGCGAAAAAATGCCGATGGTAAATGGCGCGCCGATCCAATGCGGTTTCGCCGTGGCCTGTCGACAGACTGGAACGGCGGCAAAGCCGACATTACCAAATGGACCAGCTTTTCCGGAAAGGCCATTACCAAAGGGGCTGTCCTGTTTTGGCCACCAACCCGCCTGACCAACCAATATGCCCGACACAAAGCGAGCCTGGGCAGCTTTCCGCGCATGTTCAAACATCTGGCCAATAGCGGTTTTTCCCCCAGCCTCATTGATGGCTACAGTGTCGGCGGCAAGGTCTTTCTGAACTATACTTGGGAACCCGCAAAACGCCCATGGCGCGCCTATTTTGGGCTCACGCCGTCAAATTTCCAGGCCAAACTCGATAAGGCCAGACAGGACGACTATGCGCCGCTCTTCATTGACAGCTATTTGCAGGCGGGCAAAATTCGTTATTCGGTCATCTATGAGAAAGGCAAGCCGGGAAAATGGCGTCTACGCTTCAATCTGAACGGCCAGCAACATCAGGAAAATTTCAACAAGGCCAAAGCCAGTGGTCTCAATCCGGTTACCGTTTCCGTCATATCGGTCAATGGTCAGCGGCGTTATACATCCCTATATCGCTCTGATAAAATCGGTTCTTGGTATGAAAATCCCGCCATTCGGGAAGCGGATTATCAAAAAGTGTTCGATGAACAAAAGGCCAAAGGGCGCCTGCCAATCTATCTGAATGGCTATATGCATAATGGAACGCCATATTTGTCGGCGATCTTTGCTTCAAAATACAAAAACAAAACCCGCGCCCGCCACGGTTTGTCCTCGGGTGGCTACCAGAGTGAAACCGAAAAAGCCTGGAAGGATGGTTTTGAAATACAAAGCGTGACCGCATTTGACGGGGCCGAATCCCAGCACCGCTTCGGAGCAGTCTGGGTTAAGCCATAACGCGCATAAGTATGGTCCGGTGTCTACACCGGACCATACGACAAAAGAATCGCCCGGATTATGCAAAATCAACCCCTCGACTAGACAGGAGTCTGTCGGATTTATTAGTTATCTCATAATAGACTCGACATGACGAAGCAGGAATTCACCCGTTGCCATCGTCCCACAGGCCCGTCTTTGTCATCCCCGCGCAGGCGGAGATCTCGAAACGACTCAGCAGGTATATTCAGACTATGATGAGACGATTAATAACAGGCTGTTGAAATTCGCTCAGGCGAGCGCGAGACCCGGCGAAAATGGCCGAAAAAGCGCAGTTGACGCGCAGTCAATGCGCATTTTGAGGTCATTTTCAGCACCGGATCGCGCCGCGTGAGTAGAATTTCAACAGCCTGTTATTAACGTTACCGAACCGCCCTGGTACGGGGGCGTATGCCGGGTGGTGTGGGAGGGAAAGCCCGTGAGGGCCTCCCGATCCCGATGCGATTCTAGCGCCATGCCTGGCACACACGATTAAGGCCAGCCGCGCGGCTTTTCCGCGTCGGACCGGGCCGTCACTTGTTGTACGCGAGTTTGTATTGTACAATATCAAGTACATGTACGTTAATGAGGTCCATTGTAATGAAAGCGCTTAGCTACACAGCCCTTAGAAAGACGCTGGCCAAAACCATGAAAAAAGTCTGTGATGACCATGAACCCATTGTTATTACAAGAAAAAGTGAAGGTTCCGTCGTAATGCTCTCCCTCGAAGACTATGAATCTCTCGAAGAAACCACCTACTTGCTACGAAGCCCCAGAAACGTTAGACGGCTCCTTGAATCCATCTCCCAGCTCGAAGAAGGCCAAGGTGTCGAAAAGGACCTGGAGGAGTGAAACTCATATTCTCGGAGCACGCCTGGAACGATTATCTTCACTGGCAAAAAACTGACAAAAAAATTCTAAAGCGTATAAACCTGTTGATAAAAGATGTACAGCGTTCGCCCTGTGAAGGAATCGGAAAACCGGAACCACTAAAACATGCCCTTTCCGGCTATTGGTCCCGGCGCATTAATGATGAGCATCGTTTCGTCTACAAGGTAACCGATGACTCTATGTTTATCGCCCAACTCCGATACCATTACTGAGTTTCCCTTCACGTATAACGGCATACACAAGCGGTGCCGCGCTGTTTGCGGTATCCGACCCGCGCAGTGGCGAACTGGGGATATCGTGCGTGGTATGGGCAAATACCATTATTCCGGACACGCTCAGTTTCTGCACCCAGCCGAGCAGGCTCCCAGGATTCGGTGTCAGGGGCCGGCGGAGCGGGTTCGCGCGTGGCTTAGCCTATATGCAGGCTTATGACCGATATTGAATAATTCTAAGGACTATCCTGGTATGCCTTCGATACATCTGCAAGCCAGGAAACCCCCGTTCGCGACTTTCACTCGAATGACGGCAATGCCTCAGTTTAGCGGTCTCCTACAGCAAATACTGTGACTTTTTCACCCGCCACGGTGGCAGTATTTCATAGAGCCGGGGTACTCAGGTGAGGTTGAATGCAGGCACGTTGCAAACGCTATCAGCCCGCTCGCCATCCTGCGAGAAACTGCAACGTGAAAAACCACAATCTGGAAACCGCACTGTGAGGATTACATCATGCTCAAATTCAGACCTGTAACACTTGCCACACTCGCCGTCCTGTCATCTCAATCCGTCCTGGCTGCGCTACCGGACGAAGTCCGCCTGACTGAGCCACAGGCCAATGTTCCGACGATTCCACCGGTGATCGTAGCGCCGGGCACTGAAGAAGCGGATGTCGTAGTCCAGACTTCGGGGGCGCACTTTTTCAAACGCGTGCTGACCAGCACCAAGCCACAAACGACCAGATCCGAGACCTTCGTTGATCTCCCGGGTGCGAAAACCACTATCTTTGTACCGCCGGGTATGGATGTCCTGGTCAACGTCTCCTTCAGTGCCGAATCGCGCTGCAACGAACCAAACAGTACGGCGCAGAACTGGTGCGAAGCAAGCATCCTGGTCGATGGGGCCGAAGCGCTGCCAGCCGCCTCGAGCTTCTCCCCGGATACCTACGCATTCGACAGCACCGACGGGGGCAGTGAGGGGGTCTCCTCCTGGGAGTCCCACAGCATGAACCGGCATCGCTGCATCTTTAACCGCGATGGTAGTACTTTCAAAAATGTTCCGGTAGAAGTGAAGTGGAAAGTCACGAACTTTGACGGCAACGTTGCCCCCAACTTCTGGCTGGACGACTGGAGTCTGACGGTTGAACAGGCGCGCGGCTGCCGGCAGACCAGGCAGAACTTTTAATGAGTTGCACCATCACAGGGGATCATGCTATGAACATTAAGTTAAGTAGTACCAGGATGCTGCTGGCCGTGATACTTGCCACAACCTTGCCTGCGGCACAGGCGGCGACTGCCATGCTGTACGGAGACCGTGCGGCATTTCTCAGCGAACTTGGTGCAGCCGTTCTCAGCCAGCAGGATTTCGAGGGGTTTGCCGACGGCTCGGATATGAGTGGTGTCCAGTTCCTACCGGGGATCACGGCTTCCACCAACCTGGAAAAAATCGGTATATTTCAGGGCAGCGGTGACAAGGAATTGTTCATCCAGACCCGGAATAAATCGCAGGCTATCTACGATATCATTCTCTCTCAACCCTACCAGGCGCTTGGCTTCGATATTGAGGCATTCGACCCGGCGACGCCCGGTCCCGGCTTTCTGGACGTGTTCTTCACTGACGGGGATATCCTCACGGATATCCCCGTGCTGCCGCTCAATGCCAGCGAACAGGACCCACTGTTCTTCGGCGTCATCGCGGATACCGATATCCAGCGTATCCGCTGGAGTGAAGGCCCCGAGATCGGCGGTACTTCGTGTTGTGAGGAGACTGCGCTGGATAACTTCGTAGCCGTGTCGGCGGTACCCCTGCCAGCGGCCTTGCCACTGTTTGCTGCCAGCCTGATCGGCCTGACGGGCATTTCACGCCGCCGCTCCCCACGCATAGCCGGTACACACAAGCGGTAAAATTTTTATGGATGCAATGTCTGGTAAAAAACGAGACTGGCAACAGCCTTCCCCCCGCAACGGGGGGAAGGTTCAGCCGGTGGCAATCTGCTCACCGGGTTGTTGTCAATGGCGTTACCAGAAAACACAGCGCGTGGTGCCGAGACTCTGCCAGCAGGTTTTTGGGTTGGTGGTCCCGAAGGTAGTTATCGTCTCCATCCGGATGATCTTGTCCGCATGCAGGGGGAAATCAACAGCTTGGACTCTGCTGCCATCCCTTGCAAAGGCCTGGATCCTGCCGGCCTTGTCTACCGCAAGAACCAGTGCCAGTTCACTGTCACTAAAACGGAGATTGTCTGCCAATGCCGGGGGCAGCACTCGTACGCCCGCACTGACTTCTTTAGGCCGGACAGGATTCTTTTCAATGTATCCGTCCGAAAGAGCGCAGGCACTCATCAAATTGCCGGCAACCAGGGATACAGCGATTACAGTAGTTTTCAGACAGCTTTGTTTCATGGTCAATCCTCCTTGGAAAAAAATAAAAACAGCTCATCCGGCAGCCCCCTGAAAACCCTGTAGCGATAGAATTCTTCCTTGAAGGAACTGCTAGCCCGCATATCTCACCAACTTCCTACTGCGGCGGCGCCGTGCCGCGCGGTGGCAAGCATTCACTCGGTCGGGCTGCTCGACATCGTGGCAACGATGCCTGCGCAGCCCCAGGTCGCGAACGCCTGTCATCACACGACCTGTCACCACCTCGCGACGCAAGCCGGTGAGAAATGCTATAAGTTCAGGGTAAATTTGCCCAGAATCGTAATCTCCGGAATATACTGCGGCGAAACCAGTTCCGAGGTCATGAAGTTCCGGTCCTGGTATGAGAAACTCTTGTCGAACAGGTTGCGCACCTCTACGCCGATAATGCCGTAACGCCGCGGCAGCCGGTATCCGAGTGACACATCAACCAGCGCAAAATTGTCGCTATCCTGTCGCGAAGAACCCCGCTGTTCGACTTCCTGGTCTACGTAGGACACGCCCAGGCTGGCAAAAACACCATCGGGATGGAAGAAGTTCAGAGTAACCGGGACGGATGTCGTGTCGACCTGTCTCGGCCCTGCATTATTGCCGTTATTGATTTTTTCCATCCGATATCCCGCCGTCATTGCCCAGTGCTGGCCTGGTATCCAGTTCAGGTAGGCACGATAGGTATCTTCCTCACGTCTTTCAAATCCAGATGCGGTATTGGTGCCGTCGCTGAATTGCACGTCGACGTTACGGTGCAGATATTCGAAACCTCCATACAGGGCGGATGAGAAGCGGGCATCCAGTGCGGCACCGTAACTATCGGATTGGGAGCCGTTCGGCTCATCATAGAACTGGTTGAAACCCGCCACCTGGGTTGGCTCGATGCTCTGCTCCACCAGCAAGCTGCGCTTCACGGTTTCAAAATAGGCCAGGCGCAGGCGGGCCAGCGGGATGAAGTCCCACTGCACCCCGAGTTTCGGGCTGTACCCGGTCTTATCGTCGTTGTACAACTCCACCGAATCGTAACCCAGCCCCAGCGTCCAGGTCAGATTGCCGGGGTAGCTGATGTTGGTGTAAACATACGCGGCGTCGTGTTCGCTGTCGGGCTGTGCCGGCAACGTGCACGGCACGGGTGGAAAGGGTGGTGAGGGCGGACAGGAAAAGGAAAATACCGACGTCCAGTCCAGATTGGTACCACCGGAGTAGTCCACTTTATACCTGCCAACGCCGGCGACAAGATTATAGTTGTGCTGCCGGTACTGGAACTGCGCCTCCAGCTGACTGGAATCGCCATCTTCGCCACCGCTGATGCTCGGTCCCAGGTTGTCCGCGATACGCAATTTCTCATTCGTGTCGCTATGGATATAGGATAGCAGAATATCTGCAGACTGCATCGGCTCAAAATGACCGCCCAGCCGGAAAGTGCTCCGATTGATCTCGCGCCGCCGCGTGGCGGAAAAAACGTCCGGGTCGAAGTTCAGGGTCAGGTCGCCCTGCCCGGTTTCGCGGCGCCGGAATTCGCCCTGCACACTGAAGCGCGGCGAGATGGCATACTGGATAAAACCGTTATAGATGTCTTCCTCGTTATCGTTGTTGCTCCTGAAGCCGTCGGTCTGGTAGTGGAACTGGCCGATACTGTAAGACAGTTTCCGATAGATACCGGACACGACCGCATCGTTACCCCAGGTATCGTTATTGCCATAAAGACCGTTGAGCTGGAAACGCACCCCGTCACTGGTGAACATCCGACTGTATTCATTGTATGCTGCCGCCAGCGGTCCGGAGTTTTCAAGAATGGGCAGGTTGGCCTCGGCCAGCTGCGGTTGTAGCGGAGTATCGTTGATCGGCGCCAGCAGCTGCGCCTGCAACAGTTCGCTGGTACGGGCGATGTTGTGCCTGGGTAGTGCCGCATAGCTGTCGGACAGAAAACGGTGCGCAGAAAAATTGTCGGGGGAAAGGGTAACCGACTTCCAGCCATCCACCAGTGCCGGCTGATCAAAACCCAGTTCGCTGAACATGCGCGCCCGGCTGACGGAACGTGATGCCAGATCGTCATCCAGTAACAGGCTGGAACGATACACGGCCCGTCCGTCATTCAATTGTACCGATTGCTGCAGGTCGGCGACCGCCTCGATCGGGCGGTTTTCACTCTGCTTGAGAACAGCGTCGTAAAACCACGCGGTCGGGTCGAGCGGGTCCAGTGTTTTAGCCAGGACGTATTGTGCCGCTGCCGCCTCAGCGCGCCGCTCCTCGTAGTACGCCTTGCCCAGGTAACTGCGGATCAGCGCATTGTCCGGATCCAGGCTGGCGGCGATCTCGATCTGATGGCGGCCGTCGGCCAGCGTGCCCGCACGAATCATGGCCAGTCCCAGACCGAGGTGTGCCAGTGGCGCCGCCTGGTCAAGAGCAGCTGCCTGCCGGAAATGCTGCTGTGCGGCCCGGGTATCCATACGCACAAGATCGGCAAAGCCCAGTGCTGTCAGCGCAAGAACGCTGTCCGGGTTGAGTTCCACGGCCCGTTGCGCCGCCTGCTGTGCAGCGTCGAGATCACGAAACATCAGTCGCAACTCGGACAAGCGGGCCCAGGCAATGGCATTTTCCGGCTCGACGTTCACTGCTGTCTCGACCGCTGCACGCGCCCGGGCAAGTTCCCGGCGGGCCTGCAAGGCATACGACCGGGCAAGCAACGGTGCGGCCTGCCGGGGTGCGCTGTCGCTTGCCTGCGCAGCCAGCGACAGCGCTGTGGCAGCGTCGTTCTGCACGGTTGCAATAATGGATTTAAGCGCCAGCGCAGCGGCATCACCGGCATTCAGTTCGAGTGAACGGTCAATGTCGGCGCGTGCCGCGTCGACCCGGCCCACATGCAGATTCAGCGTGGCCCGGAAATGGAAATAGACAGCATCCTGGTCGCCGGTGGCAACGGCGGAAAGCGCACTGAAAGCCTGCGCAAGGTCACCGCGACGGTAGGCCGCTATCGATTTCCGCATGGCTTCGCTGCCCACCGAAGCGGCACTGAACTGCAGTACCAGCGGGTAATACAACGCCCACTGCACCGCGTCGACCGGATTTACCTGCACCTGCCGCAGCGGCGCCTGGCCGGCGCGCGCACGGGCCGATTGTCCTTCTTCCAGTGCCAGTTCACCGGTGCGGTTGCGGGCAATGACGCGGCCTTCGAGCACCGTGACCTGCGTGTAGCCGGCGTCGGCATCAACGCGTACCGTGAACTCGGTACCATCCACAAAGGCATTCATATACGGGGTAGTGGTCTCAAAGGAATGCCTGACGCGGGACATGAAATGCGCAACACCACGCAACAGGTCGAGCCATGACGAGGATTCGTTGGTCAGTCCGGAAAACACGATGCTGGACTGTTCGCCGAGCCTTAGAAAGGTATCATTAGTGAGATACAGGGCCGCACGGCTGTTGGCACGCACCCGCAAGCTGTCGTTGGCGCAAAAGGTATCGCCCTGCTGTACCGCCACCCACTGTGGCGCGTTCTGGGAGCGGCGCTCTACCGTCCCCTGGATCGAAACTGCACGTGCCACCGGATGATCGCATTCCGCCGCATGGCCGACAGCAGGCACTAGCAACAGTATTGGCGCCACCATACTCCAGGTCCTCATTTACCACCTTCCATAGTCGGCCCTCCTCTAATGGAGCAGGACACTTGTTTTTATTGCAGAACAAGCTAGTGCGGCTAAGACCAGCCTAGGCCAACCCTTTCCGAAATTCAACGAGCGATTACTCAGGCATAATTTTGACGGTTTTCGCAACGCTTTAAATAGTAGCGGCTGGGACCGTCGTCCGGATAGCGGGAAAGAAGTTTGCGGAACAGCATCATGGCGTGTTCCCAGTCGCCCGCCTGGTAGGCCGCAAGCGCGTCACCAAAGCAGGCATGCAGGCGCCGGGTCGCATCACTGAGTTCCTCTACACGACACACCAGTTCACACAGCTCCAGCGCCTGTTGCTTGCCCCGCAGTGTGAATGTGCCCAGACCGCGTGTAACCAGCCCCTCCACACCCTGCACGGTTTGCCGTGATACCAGCACCGAGGTCCCCAACGGCTTGTTGAAATTTTCGATTCGCGAAGCGGTATTGACGATATCGCCAACCGCACGGTATTCGTAGTGATCGATGGCACCGATGTGACTCAGTACCATGGCACCTGCGTGCAGGCCGATACGCGTGGGCAACAGCGGTGCCTGCGTGGACTGTTCCAGTGCCGCGACAATATCAAGTGCGGCTTCACAGGCCTTTTGCCGCAGCCTGGCGTCGTCAGCGGGCGCCGACCAGACTGCCAGCATGGCATCACCGACGACATCGGAAATCATACCACCGCGACTGCGCACCGGCGCGAACAATACTTCGTAATAGCGGTTCATGAACTGTTGCAGATCTGCCGGGCGCATACGTTCGGCAAGCCGGGTGTACTGCTCGGCATCGGTGGCCATGCACACCCCGAAAGCCGTCTCATTCTGTTCCAGTGCCTGGCGGGTATCGTGCGCCAGACGATCGATAATCTCACCCGGCAGGTAGTAACCGAAAATATCCCGCAACTGCCGGTGGCCACGATGCGCATCGCGATAGTGCCACAGCAGCGCGGCAAACAGCGCCAGCGGGGTCTGTACCAGCAGCGGTATCGTCCAGGGCAGCCAGCTACTGGCCTGCGCAAACAGCTGGTAGGTGATCAGGAAATACAGTCCGGCCGCGAGCAGGCCGGCACCGATATTCCAGTAGGCCGGCAGGGCGCGGAACAGCGTGCTGATCAGAAAACCCCAGAAAAACACCAGCCACAGAGCTGTGCCTCCCGGCGGCATGATTGTCTCGCGCTGCAGCAGGTTCGCGAACGCCGTAGCGGCAATTTCCACACCACCGATATCGAGTCCGCTGGGCTGCGAAAAAACCGTGTAGAAATTGTCCTTCTGGCCGGGCTGGGTGCGTTCCGAAAAGCCGATAAACACCACCTTGTCGCGCAGCATCGGCAACGCGCGCTCCTCGCCTGATAACAGGCTCTGGAACGACAGGGTGCTGATGCTGCGCGGTGGTCCGTAGAAATTCAGGTACGGGGAATCGACAGACAGGTACAGTGCCAGCAAGGCACTCAGGCGCTTCCGGTGGTCGGCATCCATGTCAATCTGTCCGCTGGATACACGTTGCAGCAAACGCCTGGTGAGCGACGGGTCCGCGCGCAGGCGGGCACGAACGGCTGCGATGCTGTTTCCCGGCAGACGGCTATCACCCTCGCCCACCAGCGCCGACAGAACAGGCCATACCGGTGCCGCATACTGCTCCAGCGCGGCCACCGGCAGTGAGGCAAGTTCGTTGGCGCCATAAAAAGTCCAGAAGCGACTGACCCGCGCCGGCACCTTGGGCAATACAAACGGTGCGATATCGGCAGCCGGCCTGGCAAACAGATCGATCGGGGGACGCAAACGTTCGACTTCGAGCAGTTTGCCGCCCGCCTTGTTATCGAGAAACTCCCGTTCGAGATAGCCGAACAGCAGCACATTGCCGGCACGTTCGATAGCGCTGGCAAACTGCCGGTCGTATTCGGCGGCACCAGGATCCCTGAAGTAGATATCGAACACAATCACGGCGGCACCGGCTGCCGCCAGGCGGTCAGTCAGGCGCGCATAAAGCGAACGCGGCCAGTCGCGCATATCGCGTTCCAGATTCAACTGCCTACTGCTGCGCCCATCGATGGCAACCACCACGACCTCCTGCGGAGCAGGACGCTGTCCGCGCAGCCGGAAAAGCACTGACAATCCTGTCTCTTCCTCCCACGCCTGGCCGACTGGAAAGGCATAGATGAAGACACCGAGCACGGCTATGGCCAGCCCCAGATAAAGCGATTGAACCAGGCGATACCACATAGAGGTGCAGTTTCCCGTAAGGTACCGGCTGATCCGGGCCCCTCTCAGATGCTGCGATTGCGCCATATTGTGCCGGACGATGCAACGTTTATAATTGATAGCATGCTGGAAAAAGTCTCCCTTTTCTCAGGCCTGAATACACAGCAACTCGCAGAGATCGAGCGGCATGCGGTATTCCGGACCTATCCCAGAAACACCATCATTCTGTATGAAGGCGATATCAGTGACTCGTTGTATGTCATTCTGAGTGGCCGGGTAAAAATCTATCTGAACGATGAAAGCGGTAAGGAAGTGACCATCAACCACCAGTCGGCCGGGGAATATTTTGGAGAGCTGTCTCTGATCGACGACAGTGGGCGCTCGGCCTCGGTCATCACCGTTGAAAAGTCTGCCTTCGCCATCGTATCCAAACCTGCTTTTCGCCGCGTGTTGAGCGAAAATCCCGAAATCGCTATCTATCTGCTTGAGGATCTGGCCCAACGCGTGCGCGATCTGACCGGTAACGTCAAGAATCTGGCTCTGTCAGATGTGTATGGCCGCCTGTGCAAACTGCTGCTGAGCCTGGCGGTGGAACGTGACGGCGTACTGGTCGTGGAAGAACACCTTACCCAGCAGGAGATCGCCAACCGCATCGGTGCATCGCGGGAAATGGTATCGCGTATCCTGAAGGATCTGGTCAATGGTGGTTATATCGCGGTTGACCACAAACACACTTCCATTCTCAAGCATCTGCCACAACGGTACTGATCCCCGTGTCTGCCTGATCACTGAATGTATCGTCCTGATCAGCTGCCTCCACCGTGCAGGTGCGCACACGGTATTTACCCGGTGCCACGCAGCATAGCAGGTGGACGCCGCTGAAGCCGGTCAAGCGGGCCTATGAGTAGAATCCCAAGGCGGTGCAGCGTTGGCTGGATGAGGAGTGTCCAGCCATCGAGGCCAAGGCAAAGGAGGAGAAGGCTGAGATCTACTGGGGTGATGAGACGGGTGTGCGAAGTGATGGCCGGCATGAACGGGGCTATGCGCCCAAGGGCAAGGCGCCGGTCATCCGCTGATTTCGACTGGCCATTTCAGATCGTCCCGGATGAAAACAGCATAAGCGCCAATTGGAGTTGCGACCGATTCCGATGCGTCTCTTGGGCAAGCGGTCACCTACCGTTATGACGCCCTGGGCCAGATGGTGCGCTGGATCGACGGTATCACCGGCCTGAACCGGAACATCCAGCGGGACGCCGCCGGCAGTCAGCGCCGGGTGCATACCGGCACCGGCTACGACCCGGAAAACGAGAACACGGCGAACGACCCCGACTTCCGCTTTCCGGCCAGGTTCTTCATCGGCTCTGGCCTCGTCCTGGGTACAGTAAGCACGGTAGCGTATTTGTTCACGCTTGCGTATACCGCAAAATCTTCCCAAGCTGTGCTGTCACCACCGTGGCCAACGGTGCTCAAATGGATGAGAGTGTTCGGCGTCGGGAAGTACTGGTGATCGCTGTTGCTCAACTGGCAGAAAAAACCCCGCCAGTTGCCGGGATGCAGCGTGTACCGACATCCAATATCCCCTGTTCAGGGGATAGTCACCGGAGCAACCAGGGACGTAACTTAGGCAGGTAGCCATGGTGTCCGGGTTCCAGTGAATCATTACAGGGCAACGAATAAATGTTCAAGGGGAATAGAAGATGAAAAAACAGATAATACCTTTTTGTGCAATGCTGGTGGGGGGGTTCCAGTACAATGTCATGGCAGCATCGATAACCGTTGGTTATCTTTCGGGTTCTGTCGGAAGCGCCGAGGAACAGGTCGGCAATATCGTTGCGCCTATCGTGTCGAATGCCGCCGCACAACTGAATATCGATATTCTGACTTCGGATGTCTTGGATGCAAATTTTTTCAGTTCTATCGATGTTTTTGTTTTTGCAAACGCGCAGGGCAGTTTTCAGTACAATTTCGGCGGTACAAATCGCCGGAATTTGCTGGACTTTGTCAATAACGGTGGGACTGCCTATCTAGGACTGGATCGTTTGCAGGATGGGGCGGCAATTGCTGCTGATTTTGGGTTTGTTGTATCGTCAACGGAATATTACGCGATAGGTAACGTTACCAGCACGATTACCGATTTAAGTCACCCCATTGCTTCCGGCCCATTCCTCCCGGCCGAAACATTTTTAAACAGTTATTTCGGCGTTTTTGCGGGTGATGCCCCAGCAAACGGGACATATCTTGGCAGCAACAGCTTTGGCAATGTACTTGGTTATCGCCAGCTTGGTCTGGGCGAGGTTTATGTCTTCACTGATGAAGCGCCGCTTTTTGGGGGTCCGGGAGCATCTGCTTATGATAATAACAGACTGTTCATGAATGTTCTGGTTGACGCAGGCGCGAGCATGGTGCCAGCCCCGGCGGCGGCCTGGCTGTTTGGCACTGGCATGCTGACGCTGGCTGCCACGGCCCGGCGGCGTAAAACAGGCTCATACTGAGCCAAACGATAACATTCTTCCTATACCGGGGGAGAAGGGATCATGGGCCGGATGCGCCACGGAGTGACGGCAACACTGGTAGTTGTCATACTTGCCATCGGGCTGCCAGTCACTGCCTTGCATGCAGCAGCCGCGATTTTTGACATCGGGCCGCCACCGAAGGTTCTCGGGTGTATCATCAATTTCGCCAACCTGGAAGCTTTCGGATCCTGCGCGACCAGAGAGGTCAACGACTACGCGCAAGATGCAGTGGAAAGCGCGTCCGAGGCGTACGAAACACAGATCTCGAATCTCAAATCCGCCCATGAAGCGCAAGTGGATACGCTTGAGCAGCAAATTGCCGCCCTTCAGAAGCAGCTTGATGCTCTCCAGCAGCAGGCGGCGCAGACCGGCGCCAAGAGTACACAGGCCCTTCAGGAGAATGCTCTGGTAGTGATGTCACCGGTGGCGCCTTTACAGTCCAATCTTGTTCCGGGAAGCCTGCCGGGGCAGCTGGTCACGTGTCTGCAGGACGCCAATGCGAACGCGCAGCAGGTGGCCAGCAATATCGCCAGCGATCCGGCCGGATTTACCAGAACATATATGAACAATCTGTGGCGCAAGACCATGCGCGCCTCCAATACCATCCTGGGTGATATCAACCGGCTATCGACGAACGCGAATGGTTCCCCGAAGAGCGTAAACCAGATGCTTGACGACGCGGAGCGCATCATGGGTCGGGTCGCTGCTCAGGATCCGGTCGGCATCTGTCTCTGGGCCATGGTGGCGCCGTTCAGAGCCCAGGCCAAGCAGATCGTGGGGCAGATCTATCCCACCCTCAAAGCAGAGTACGATGCATCCGTCAAAGAGGTGATACAGCCGGCGTTCGAACGCGCCATGGGTGATGTCCTGCGACAGATTTTCCGGAAAGCGCCCGAACTGGCCGCAGGAACTGCACGCTCCACGGCCAGGTTTGCAGGCAGCGCCCTGGTTCCCAACCACATGAAGGAGATCGGCTTCGGTGTCTCCGTACAGTTTCTGATCGATCCGGCGAAAATGGCCCGACTCAAGGAGGACACCGATCGGCTGGCTGCGGCATTGACGGGGCCATCCTCACAGATACCGGCCAGCCTGGCCGCCACGGAGCGCTCGTTGACAGCGGCGATGCAGTTTACTGACAAGATGGCAGTTCAGGTCGCTCTGGCAACTATGCGGCGTTACGGTCACGCAATCATCGATAGTACCGGCCGCGACATGCTGGATTCCTTTATGGCAGCCGCTTACAGCCTCAAAGACGGGGTGGCGGAGGTGGTAACGGGTATTGTTGCGCTTGGTTATGAGCCCCCCAGCGCTTTCTCCGAAGTGATCGCTTTCATGATTGAGGAGATATTCAACCTCTCTGCCAAACCCTTGAAGGATCAGATCATTGACGTAGCCCATGCTGGCCTGGACGAACTGATTGATGCAGCCAGGCAGGCGGCCCGGGACAACCGCCCACCCAGCGACTACATGAATCGTGCTGCCGGTCCTTTCGCCTTTCTGCTCAAGGATTTTCCCACCGAGCGGGATCTTGTTCAGTACGCCTTGCCCCAGGTGCGCCAGATCAAGGATAGTCTCTTCGCCTATCACAGCGCCGTCCTGGATCTCGCGCGCTCCTCCGCTCGCACCCGGCTCCCGAACAGGCTTCCAGCCAGCGTACCAACAAGACCGTCTACCGGACGCTGATACGTCGATGTGACATGAGTCTCGAAGAGTTGATCCAATGCGTGGAGGCAAACCGTATCTGGCCCTGAGCACGCTGCTGGTGGCCGCTTTTCTTTCGGGCACCGTGCAGGCCTTCAAGATCCATACCCACCTGTGGCTGGCGGATCAGCTTGCGGCAGAGATTGAATCAGGATCGGTGAGCTTCGGCGAGCTGGGATCCTACGCCATTTCCGATGTGGTTCGTCAATCCATTGTCAACGTTCCCGGCGGCCGCGAGGCATTTGTGCTCGGCGCGCTCGGCGCGGACCTCTATCCCGACCTGGTCGCGGGCCAGATGACCACACACCCGGGACTTCCCTGGCGCTATGACGCCGCTGCAGTGCCGGACGACGTGGCTTCACTCGCACAGGCGCTGTCCCTGCCCATCAACACCAACGCCAGAGGCTGGCAGACAGACGACTGGCTGAAGCATGTTCGGGATCGGGCCTTCGCCGTTCGCCGAAACCAACCATCCCGGGAAATCGCATTCGCGTACGGCTACCTGCTCCATGCCGCCATGGATGTGTGGGCGCATACCTATGTGAATCTGTACGCGGGGGATCTCTTTTCCATTGTTGAAAATCAGGAGATCGCCGCCCGCCATGTGGGCCTGGAGACCTACATCGCCAATGTTCACCAGCAGGTGTACGCCTTGCTCCAGACGCCCACAACGCGAGGTGGAAACAGCCAGGTACTGCCGGGCGGAATCTCCTTCCGGCCCGCCGAGGATACGCTGGTGAACCTGAAGGTGCCCGCCCGGTTCGTTCGTCAGACGCTGATCCTGAACCACCAGGCCGCCACGCAGTACTCGCGCACGGCGGCGGCATCTCATGTGTGGGCCATGTATGCCCTCTGGGAGTCATCCCGGCGTACGGAGCAGCAGTGGCAGACGCTGCGAACCAGCCTGAACCAGGCGGCGCAATCCATGATCGGCGTGGTGAACGAAGCCGAGCAGGCATGGCTCCAGGCGGAACAAGCAAAATCCACCAGTGCGTCACTCCTGCAGGACGCGCTCACGGCCCAGTCCGCCGCACAGGAAGATCTGCGCGAAAAGGCCGATGCGCTGGATACAGCCATCACCAATGCACTCGACTACCTGAACAGCCTGCCTTTGGTCAGCGCCACCGTCGAGACCCTTGACGACTTCATGGACGATCTGCCTCCGTTTCTCAAGGATCCCTACCAGACAGCCAGGACAGCGCACGAAACCGCCCGGCAGGCCGCGCGCAAGGCTTTGGACGATGCGGATACAGCGCTGGCGGCAAGCAACGCCGCCGCCGCGGATGCGCTGGCGGCGCTGGACGCCCTGAACCTCAAAAAGGCGGCCCGCGACGCTCTGCAGAATGCCGCGGGCGGCGCGTCCGGCGCCGCGGATGCTGTGGTGTCCGGTTGGCGGCTGAACATCGAGTCCGGTGTGGACGCCTACGTGCGGGCCTGGGAGGAAGTGGCCCGGGAACTCATGCGTCCCAAGGGCAACCGCTTCAAACCCGGCACCGATCCCACGTGGCCGGTAAAGGAATGGGCCATGTGCTGGGGTCCCGTATTCGGCATGCCGGCGCTGCCCATACCCCCTGGAGCTTTTGCCTCCGCCTGTCAGAACACCTTCACCGGCTACAACAATGCCCGGGAATCCCTGCGGCTGAACATTACCAACCAGATTCTGGACACCGTACCCGGGGGTGCGGCGTTGAAACAGCAGATCCTGGCTTTCGACGAAAAGCTTCGTCAGGTGATGATCGTGGCCGCACCCATGGCGGGGCAGATGATTGCGGACGCCCTGCCGGGAAACACCGACAACGCCATCCCCGGAACAGCCAGCTTCCTCGCCCGCATGATGGACCGGGACGTGGATGCACCACGGCTGAACGAGGAATACCGCATCGACAGCTCCGCCAAGCGGCTGCCGGTCTACACAAGGTCCGGCAGCGGCTCCATCAGCGCCATGCTACGGCGTGACGGCCTGCCGGATGGGACCGACGCGGGGCTGACGGCCATGCAGGGGTTCCCGCCGGTGGCGAACGCCATGGTGCTGTCCCGGCTGGTGCTGCTGGACGGTGAAGCGTTGAACACGCTGGCCAGAAATGCCGGCGTAACGGCGACGGGATACGGCGATGGCGAACCCGTCTACCGCCAGACCGCGCGCGCCGGAGTCGTTCTCATCGGCGCCATCCGCAGCATCGACGGCAACCATCAGTGGCAGCCCGTGGCGCCCGTGCTGCCCAGGGGAAACACCGGTCGGCCGGAACGCATCAGCGAACAGACCTGTCGGCGTTTCGGCTATCCCTTTGGCAACAGTTATCCCGGCAGCTGCAGCGGCGATCCCGGTTACAGTCTGCGCAAGGGAGGCATGCGCCTGTGGATGGATCCCGAGCTCCGGAGGGAGGTATTCGCGAAGCTCTTCACGGGCCCGCTTTCGCCGGCCATATGCAACAAGATCGGTAACGGCTACCGGAACGCTCATCTCGGTATCGGTTGCGAGGTGGCGGACCCGTTCCCCGGATCCGAACCATCGAACAGCGCCGTGGCCGCCTACCTGTCGGAGTCAACTCGCCCGCATCTCTCACCCACTTCCTACTGCGGCGGTGCCATGCCGCGCGCTGGTGGGCGTTCACTCGGTCGGGATGTTCCACTTCGCGCCGACGATACTTGTATGGCCCCCGGTCGCAAGCGCCTGCCATCCCACGACCTGCTACCGTCCCGTGACGGAAGCCGCTGAGAAATGCAGGTTAACGGTGTGGTCTGAGTCGTCCATGCCGAAAGCGAGGGTGGGTTCTACTAAGCCAAACGATCAAAGCCACATTCAGCGGGCCTCTGGCCGGTCCGTCCGCAAGGTGCGGTGGCGCCGGCCGGGTCATCCCCGGTCAAGCCGCCGCAACGCAAGCGGATGGCCGGCCAGAGGCCCGCCCGGAGGGAGCGCCCCACGGGTCCCGGCCCGGCGTTGCGGCGCCTGGCAAGGGCCGGGCCATTCCTGGCGCGCCGCGCCCTGGTCCACAACCTGTGGGGCGCGCTGAATGACGTATTACAAATTTGCCGTGTTGAGCCGATTCTGGGTGGAGGCCAGCAGCTCGATCCAGTGCACGACGGGGGTGTCGGCATGGGCCTGCAGTTGCAGCAGGCAGCCGATGTTGGCAGTAGCGATGGCCTGAGGATGTTTTTCCTGTAGTGCGGCGGCCTTTTCGCGGCCGAGCCGGCGTGAGATACCGGCCTGCAGGATGGAGTAGGTACCGGCCGAGCCGCAGCACAGGTGGGCATTACGTACTGGCACCAGCTCGAAGCCGGCGCGGGCGAGGATGTCTTCCACTACACCGTCCAGGCGCTGGGCGTGTTGCAGTGAGCAGGGGGCGTGAAAGGCGATGCGTTGGGGGGTTGTCGTTTTCAGGTTGTCCAGGTCTTCCTCTTTCAGGACCTCTGCCAGGTCGCGGACTTTGGCGGCCAGGCTGGCCGCGCGTTCGGCGTAGTCCGGTTCCTCGGCGAGCAATGTGGCATAGTCTTTCAGCATGGGCGTGCAACCGCTGGCGGTGCTGACGATGGCTTCGATGCTGCCGGTTTCCATTTCTCGCCACCAGGCGTCGATATTGGCGCGCGCGTAGCGGCGTGCCGCGTCGAGGTCGTTCAGGTGGTAGGGCAGGGCACCACAGCATCCGCTGTTGGGCACGGTTTCGAGCCGGATGCCCAGGCCGTCGAACACCTGTACGGCCCGGATATTGATCTGCGGTGCGGCCGCCGGCTGCACGCAGCCTGACAGCAACAGCATGCGCCGGCGGTGCGGGCCCGGCCGGGCTTGTTGCAGTCTGGGCGGTACCGGTACCCGTCGGCGCAGTGCGGTTGGCAGCAACGGATACGCCATGCGCCCCAGCGCCAAAAGGGGGGCCACGCGTTGCGGCCGCCCGAACAGCCATTGCAGCGCACGCCGGTACATGCGTTCGGCAAACGGGCGCGGCAGGGCTTGTTCGAGTTGTGCGCGGCCGATGTCGAGCAGCTTGTGGTATTCCACGCCGGAAGGACAGGTGGTCTCGCAGGCGCGGCAGCTCAGGCAACGGTCCAGGTGCTGGCGCAGGCTTTTGCTGGGCGGTGCGCCCTCGAGCAGCTGCTTGATCTGGTAGATGCGCCCGCGCGGGCCGTCCAGTTCGTCACCCAGTAATTGATAGGTAGGGCAGGTGGCGTTGCAGAAGCCGCAGTGCACGCAACTGCGCAGCACGGCATCGGCCTGGCGGCCGGTTTCGCTTGCGAGCAGGCGGGGTTTGAGGTGGGTTTGCATGCCGGTCTCCGGGCTCAGTGTCCCGGCCCCAGGCGGCCGGGATTGAAGATGCCGTCGGGGTCGAAGGCCTCGCGCAGGCGCCGTTGCAACGCGGCTACTGCTTCGGGCAGCGGGTGGAATACCTCAAGCCCCGGGGGGATGCCATCTGCGGCCGGGCGGAACAGGGTGGCGTGGCCACCGACCGCTGCGGCGGCGGTGCGTACCTGTTCCGGGCGCGCCTCGGTGAACAGCCAGCGCTGCGCGCCACCCCAGTCCAGCAGGACGTCTCCGGGCAGGGCCAGCGGCGGGGTGGCCGGTGGCACCGACAGGCGCCAAAGTGCTCGTTTGTCATCAAAGAAGTCCAGTTGCTGGTCACGCAGTGCGCACCACAATCCGGGCCGCTCTTCCAGCCGGGCGTCACCCAGCCGGTGAGCGGCCTGGCGCAGGCTTTCTTCTTCACCGGAAAAACGCAGGTACAGGTGCTCATCGAACCAGCAGGCACCGGAAAGCGGCAACGCGTGCCGCCCCAGTCCAGCGCAGCGGCGGATGGCCTCGTCCTGCTCGCAGACCTGCACCAGGGTGTATTCCTGCGCGGGGGCCGGCAGTACCTTGAGCGAGATTTCAGTTATAAGCCCGAGCGTGCCCAGGGCACCCGTCATCAGGCGCGAGACATCGAACCCGGCGACGTTCTTCATGACCTGGCCGCCGAAGTTCAGGACTTCGCCGCGCCCGTTGATGATTTGCACGCCCAGTACGAAATCGCGCACGGCGCCGCTCCAGGGCCGGCGCGGGCCGGACAGGCCGGCGGCCACAGCACCACCCAGGGTGGCCTGCCCATCGAAGTGCGGTGGCTCGAAGGCCAGCATCTGGCGCTGTCGGGCCAGTTCCCGCTCGATGGTTTCCAGGGGGGTGCCGGCGCGCGCGCGTAGCACCAGTTCAGAGGGCTGGTAGTTGGTGATACCGCGGTGGCCGCGGATATCCACATGCTGGTCGGCCTGGACCGGATGGCCGTAGAAGGCTTTGCTGGCACCTCCATGGAGGTTCAGCCGCTGCCTGGCCTGAACCGCTTCACGTACCGTTTGCACCAGTATTTCGAGTTCATCCGCGTTCGTTCCGGCCGGCATTTCAGAAGCGCTCCAGCTCCGGGAAGGGCAGTTTGCCATCGTGTACGTGCATGCGTCCGAATTCGGCGCATCGGGCCAGGGTCGGCACGGCCTTGCCGGGATTCAGCAGGCCCTCGGGGTCGAAGGCGCGGCGCAGTGCGTGGAATTGTTCCAGCTCGGCCTTGCTGAATTGCACGCACATCTGGTCGATTTTTTCCATCCCCACGCCGTGTTCGCCGGTGATGGTGCCACCCACGGCAATGCACAGTTCGAGGATACGGGCGCCAAAGGCCTCGGTACGTTCGAGTTCACCGGGCCGGTTGGCGTCGTACAGGATCAGCGGGTGCAGGTTGCCGTCACCGGCGTGAAAGACATTGGCCACGCGCAGGCCGTATTCCTCCGACCAGCGCGCGATGGTGGCCAGAACTTCGCCCAGGCGGTGACGTGGAATGGTCCCGTCCATACAGTAGTAATCGGGGGAGATGCGGCCCACGGCGGGGAAGGCGGCCTTGCGCCCGGCCCAGAAGCGCAGGCGTTCGGCCTCGTCGCGCGCCGGGCGTACTTCGATGGCGCCGACCTCGTGCAGCAGGGCGCTGACCCGCTCGATGCCGGCCTCCACTTCGGCCGGGTCGCCGTCCAGCTCGCACAGCAGCAGGGCCGCGGCATCCACCGGGTAGCCGGCGTGCACGAAATCCTCGGCCGCGCGGATGGCGAGCTGGTCCATCAGTTCCAGGCCGGCTGGCAGGAGCCCGGCCGAGATGATTTTTGCCACGGCGTCCCCGGCACGGCCCAGGTCGTCGAAGGCCGCCAGCACGACGCGTGCCCGCGGTGGTTTCGGCAGCAGGCGCACGCTAACCTCGGTAATGACACCGAGCAGGCCCTCGGAGCCATTGAGCAGGGCCAGCAGGTCGTAGCCCGGCATGTCAAGTGTGGCGCCGCCCAGGCGCAGCACTTCACCGTCCAGGGTGATCAGCTCGATGCCGGTGACATTGTGTACGGTGAGGCCGTATTTCAGGCAGTGTACGCCGCCGGCGTTCTCAGCCACGTTACCGCCGATGGAGCAGGCAATCTGAGAGGACGGATCCGGTGCATAGTACAAGCCGTGTTCGGCTGCCGCTTCGCTGATAGCCAGGTTGCGTACCCCGGGTTGCACCCGCGCCGTGCGGTTTTCCGGGTCCAGTTCGAGGATGCGATTGAACCGCGACAGAACCAGCAGTACGCCCTGTTCGTGTGGCAGCGCGCCACCGGCCAGGCCGGTGCCTGCGCCACGCGCCACTACGGGCATACCCCGGTCGTGGCACTGGCGCAGGATCCGCTGGATCTGTGGCACGGTTTCGGGTAACAGCACAAGCCAGGGCAGGCGCCGGTAGGCGGAAAGGCCATCACATTCGTA
>DRNU01000168.1 GCA_011374975.1 Gammaproteobacteria bacterium
CGCAGTGTGGATCGGCCATTGCCATCAGCCCGATCATCTGTGGGCTGCGCCGCCACCCGCCATGTTTCTTCATGATTCGTTCCATGTATTGCTCGAACGCAGACTGGGTGGTGGCAACCAGCGCATGGATTTCGGTTCCCGTGTCGCCGGAAGCTGGATCATTCGGAATGATAAGGCTCCTGTCCAGATCGAGGTCGATCCGTACCCGGCCAAAGCCAAAGGACTTGCCCATACCCAGCACATGATGCAGGTCACCGTCTCCGCCCCAGGTCAGCGTCCAGAAAAGCAGCCCCAGCTCTTCACGCTTGAGGTTGTGGAATACGATTCTGCCCCGGAATCGCTCGCCCTGCTCAAGGGTATGAAGTCTGACCTGTACCTTGCGGTTGTCCCGCTGTTCGGCGTTGAGCCGCTGCACGCCGGTTTTATCCAACCCCCTGACCGGATAGCGCTTGAAACCACGTACTCGTGGATTGGGGTCCGCCGCCGTTGCCATGAAGGTGCTGTATTGCGAATGCTTGAGCTTGCGCGTCGAGGCGTCCACTGCCTGTTGCAGGTAGTTGGGAAAATAGCTCGGCTTTGGGCCATTGAGAATGGTATCTGGCTGTGTGGTGATTTCGCAGCCACCTTCGGCAATCGCCATCTCCATGCTCACTCGGCCCTTGATGGCATCGTCCTGATCGCTGCCACTGATGGAGCCAAACAACAAATCGGAAAAGTCGTAGCCATTTTGCTGACCCGGCGCCTTGAGGTGATCGGGTGATACATGGGCGATGCAGTCGGTTGTGGTGAAATCTCCCGCCAGCTTCGGCATATAGGCGAGGCCGATGCGCAGTACGTCATTGAGTTTGACGTAGAAAACGGGAACCTTGCCGCCCCGACGGAAGATGTCCCGCCAGTAGCCGTTCCATGGCCGATTGCTGTTTTCCTCTCCATCGGCGTGGATATGGAGAAAATCACGCCAGTATGGCGTCTCGACCGGAATCGCCTGATCCGGGTTCTCGTCATGGAAGATGAAGTCCTTGTATTTTCCCTTGTATTTTCCCTTGGATTTTGTGCAGTCGGAAACCTGCCCGGTGAATACGACAAAACCCTCATGACCGCCCTTTATATGTCCGTTCTGGCTGTTGCCCACAAGTTCGGCAAACTCTCCGTTCACATTGAATGGAACGGCATCGCTATTCCATCCCTTTTTCTGGCAGATCCGTTCCCAGTCACGGTATTTTTCCGCGACAGTGGCTCCCTGCCTGAAAACAGGCTGGCTGACTTTACAGGTGTCTTCGATATTGCGATGACTCAAGCGTTTCATCCGGCATGTAACGATTTCGATTCGACCGTCTCCGCGCTTGTACAGGAAGCCGGTCTTAACTTTGCCGCCATCGAGTTTGTCCTTGTAGGATGCCGAAACGTAGCCTTTTCTAGAAATATCCCGCAGCCCCGGCCGCTGTTCATCCACCATGCGCATCCGGCCGAAACCGGCGATCTCGACAACGGAACGCAGCATGCCCTTGAGGCTGGAGCCGGGGATGGCATAGTGGCCATCAGGCAGCTTGAAGGGCCTCACTTCGGTGTTGGGCCGATCGTCGTGGCCGTTTCTTTCCTGCTCGCCGCCGACCAGTAATGGCG
>DRNU01000169.1 GCA_011374975.1 Gammaproteobacteria bacterium
ATGGCATTGTCCGCCGACATGAACCACTCTTGAATCTGGCTGCGGACGTCAGCTTTTAAACCGGCGTGATAGGCCCGGGCGGGGAACCCATTGTCGGCCAGCATCCGTGCGACGGTTTCCGCGGTTTTCTGCAGGGTGACGTAGACGATGGCCGCAGTGGGTGCGTTTTCCCGCAAGGCGTCGAGCAAGGCGTTGTCGCGTTCCGGGGCGTCGACGATGGTGGTGTCGATTTTCAGATTGGGCCGGTAGAAGCCGGTGTTGGTCGCATGCTCAGGTGAAATAGCAAATAGCCGGCAAATGTCATCCAGCACCGCGGGGGTGGCCGTGGCGGTCAGTGCCAGGATGCGCTCGGCGTTGAATTCATTCGCGAAGCCCGCCAACTTGAGATAGTCCGGGCGGAAGTTATGGCCCCATTCGGAGATGCAGTGCGCCTCGTCTACCGCAAACAGTGAGATGCGTATCGGGCGCATACTCTCCCGAAAACGCTCATTATTGAATCGTTCCGGTGCGACGTAGAGTAGTCGCAGTTCACCGTCTCTGAGCTGCCGCATGACTTCCCGGTATTCTCCGGCATCAAGACTGGAATCCAGTCGCTGGGCCTTGATGCCGCGTTTTCCAAGGGCATCGATTTGATCTTTCATGAGCGCAATCAGTGGCGAAACAACCAGTGTCACGCCCGGCAGCAGCAGGGCGGGCAACTGGTAGCAAAGGGATTTTCCACCGCCGGTGGGGAAGATGGCGGCCGCCGAATGGCCGTCCAGAAGATGCTGTATCACCGCCTGCTGGCCGGGCAGCAGTTCGCTGAAGCCGAAGTGCTGTTGCAGGATCGATTGAATGTCGCTGGTTTTATTTGTCGGCGCTGGCTTGTCTGTCATGGGGCCTCCTGTCCTTGAAAGATGCTCAATCCATTGAGTGGTTTGTATTGCTGCGATGGAAGAGTATCAGGCTTTTGCAGATTACAAGTTGTAAGGTGCGAGTACGACTTTATGCGTCGAGCCACTACGATTTCTCTTTTGCCAAGCGCAGCGATTTCAATAATATTTCCAACACCCTTTCCTCTGGAATGGCGATCTCTTTTTCTTTCATTGCCCGGCTGAGTCCCGGATCCCATTCGGCCGTGACGGGTTTGCCTTTCAGTGCCATTTTTCCTTTCGCCGCGTTCTGGCGGTCCCCCAGGGGACCCTCTCGCAAGCTCACCTTGTAGGCTGCCTCATCAAAATGCCACGGCTTGGCAGCGAAGCGGCGCATGATGCCGTTGGCGATAGTGATGCCCGGCCAGTCGAAATCACCATGGTAAACCAGCCCGGCCCCGGCTGCTTGCAGCTGGCTGAGCAGATGATTGACGGCCGCACGAGGCTGGCCATAGGTGCAGATCAGCGGTGCGCAATCGGTTCCCAAACGGTCGGCCGCTTCGGCCACCACGGCGGGGTTTTCGCAAATATAGACCGTGCGGCCGTCCACCTGCCAGGAGGGTGAGTCGCGTACCAATTGGCGCAGCGTCAGCCAGAGCGGTTGTCCCTGTTGACGGGCGGTAATGCTGCCAGTAAACGACTTATCGGTGACAGGAAGATTGAGCACCAATACCGTGCTGGTGATGGCGCCGCCCACCAGGATCCCTGCGCTGGCCCACAATTCACGGTCATTTTCTTCTTGTTTGTCACTGAGGCTCTCTGATAGCTCTATTTGCTGGAGGGCCCTTTTGATCAGCGTCGCCAGCGGCCGGCCGCTATCCAGGGCATGGGCGTCACCCACGGTGTTGGCGGCCAGCGTGCTCAGTGTTTGTCCCTGGCCGGGGAGTTGGCGGATAACGCTCAGGGCCTGATGCAGCAGTATTGTCGCTGTCTGTGGGTCGCCTTTGGCCAGAC
>DRNU01000170.1 GCA_011374975.1 Gammaproteobacteria bacterium
ACGCAACATTAAAATGTTTTTTTCAGTCTTTGCGTTCCTTTGCGCACTTGGCGGTTATCTTTTTTTCTGTGTCTCCGCGCCTCTGTGGGGAAAAGTTTTTGACTATCGAACAGGAACAACGAACCGATGCCCATACAGGTTTTTAAGCTGCGCGAATTGGCTCTGCACGTCGGACAGGCGCTGTTCGCGCAGGTGAAGAGCGTGTCACTGGTGGAGTGATTTTTTATTCACCACAGAGACACGGAGGACACAGAGTTTTTTTTACCGCAAAGGGCACGAAGGAACGCAACGTTAAAATGTTTTTTTCAGTTCTTGCGTTCCTTTACGCCCTTGGCAGTTATCTTTTTTCTCTGTGAGCTCCGTGCCTCTGTGGCAAACGTTTTTTGGTTTTCGAACAGGAACAACGAACCGATGCCCATACAGGTTTTTAAGTTACGCGACGTGCCCGACGATGAGGCCGCCGACGTGCGCGCACTGTTGAGTGAAAACGATATCGAGTTCTACGAGACCATCGCCGGCAACTGGGGTATCTCGGCACCGGGCATCTGGCTCAAGGACGAGTCCCGTTTCGCCGAGGCGCGGGCGCTGATCGATGCCTATCAGATCGAGCGGCAGCAGCGTATGCAGCAGGAATATGAGCAGTTGAAACGACAGGGCCGGCAGCGCTCGGTGGCGCAGTTGATCGCTGAGAACCCGCTGCGCGCCATTCTCTATCTGATCGGCATCGTGGTGATTCTCTACATCTCCATCAAGCCGTTTCTACATTTTGGTCAATAGGTCTTCGCATGGGAAAATCCTCGCTTTTCGATGCCGTCGGCGGTTTGCCGGCGCTGCAACGGATACACAAGATATTCTACGACAAGGTCTATGAAGATCCCTGGCTGGGCAAATTCTTCGCCGGCCATGAGCAGGTCGCCATCGAAAACCGGCAGACGGAGTTTATGGCGGAGAAGATGGGCAGCAAGGCGAAATACCCCGGCAAGCCCCTGCGCCAGGTGCACGAAAACATGTACATCTCCGACGAACTGGTGGCCCTGCGTAGCAGACTGCTGCGCGAGTCACTGGCCGAGGCGGGGGTCGCCGACGAACTGGCCGAACGCTGGCTGCGCATCGACGCCGCCTTTGCCAAACAGCTGGTGAAACCCTCCGTGGCCGAGTTCTACCGGGATTATTCCTTCGCCTACAAGCAGCGCATCATTCACCCCAAGCCGCAGGGGTAGCCATATTTCCAGTTAGGGCTGGTATTTCGAGCAGGCATGGCCCGCTCCCGCAGATGCTTGCCCAGAGAGTCTGTGGGTGCAGTATCACCACATGCAAGGGGGGAATACCTTGTCAATTCCGCTGTGATTTATCTGCCATCCGGCCGGTGTTTTGGTACTACTTCACACTTCTATGAGGTCATTCTTGTGCTCTGGGTATTGGGCATGATTATCATGTGACCTAGGTGTGACCCTTATAGTATTCTTGCTGCGGTTATTACGGGTTTTCCCTAGTATTTTACTGTGGAATGCGCCGTGATAACGAAGCACGGAAATACTCACTAATAGCTGCTGGGAGGCGAGCAGGATGATAGAGAAAGTAGGGAAAAATATTCTTGGTTTTACGGGCGTCGCTTTGTTGAGCGTTGCATTGACCGGTTGCTTACACAACGATGAAAGCGAAGAGGCCTTCGGCCTGCAAGTGGCAGAGGACATTAATCCGAATCCGAATATTGTCGAGATCAATCTCGAGGCGCGTGAAGACTATGTCGAAATGGTGCCGGGCGTACCCACCAAGGTTTACACCTATAACGGCTCTGTGCCCGGGCCACTGATTCGTGGCAAGGTGGGCGACACCCTGATCGTGCATTTCACCAATAACCTGCCCGAACCCACCACCATTCACTGGCACGGCCTGCGCCTGCCGGCGGACATGGATGGTTCATCGGTGGCGCAAAACCCCATCCAGCCTGGCGACTCCTTCACCTATAAGTTCGAGCTGACCGAGGCCTCGCTGTTCTGGTATCACCCCCATGTGCGCTCTAACGAACAAGTAGAGAAGGGCCTGGCGGGCGCCTTGTTGGTCAAGGAGAAGAAACGAAACCTCGCCAAGGAAATCCGCAAGGCCAAGCAAAAGATACTGGTCCTTGATGATGTGCTGCTTGACGAAGACGGCCAGGTAGAAGAGGCCTTCACCGGCACCCCGGAAGAAGTCCTGCTGAAAAAGATCAATGGCCGTGAGGGCAATACCCTGCTGGTCAATGGTAGCGAGATGCCCACCATGTACGTCAAATCGGGCGAGCCGGTGCGCTGGCGCATGGTCAATATCGCCAACACGCGATTCATGCGCGTGGTCGTGCCGGGTCACAAGCTGACCCGCATCGGCGGTGACGGCGGATTGCTGGAGTCTCCCATCGAGGAGGGGGATGATGTATTCCTGATCTCCGGTCAGCGCGCCGACATCATGTTTGTCCCCAAGGGCGAGCCGGGTTCCGAGTTGATCGTCTACTGGCGGGACACCGCCCGCGGCCGCCATTCCATCGACATCATGGATAACGGCATGGTGATGATGGGCGACGATGAAATGGATGGAAACTATCCGGACATCCCGCTCATGCGCCTGGTGTTCGAGAAAAACTACAAGCCTGCCAGGGAACTCAATCTGCCCGAGGACCTGCGCACCATCGAGCCCATCGACATCACCGGTGCCACCGAGACGACACTCAAGTTCGGTCACAGCATGCCCATGGCCGATGGCACGGTTAAGTTCCTCATCAATGGCAAGACCTTTGGTGAGGTTACCGCCGCCGATGCGCCGGATGCACAGGTGGGCGAGACCCAGGTGTGGAACCTGGTCAACATGACCGGTGGCGACCACCCCTTCCACTTGCACGGCTTCTTCTTCCAGGTGCTGGAGACGGTCTATAAGGACGAGAACGGCAATGTACTGGAAGTGGTGCCCGCACCGCCGCTGGAAAATGTCGACATGGTCAACCTGCCGGCCCGCCGGGGCCCGAAGGGCGCGATGTCGATGACGAAGATCGCTGTCAAGTTTGATCCCGCCGAGGGCCTCAGCGGCGCTGATATCGAAGCGCACGGTGGCGTGGCGGTGATAGATAATGCCGATCTTGAAATAGGCCAGCGGGGCCGCTCTGGCGGCTGGCAGTTCCATTGTCACATCCTCGAGCACGCGGATGGCGGCATGATGTCCTATGTGGAGGTGTTCCAGTAAAAACGACAACTTGCAGTTAACGTCAAACGAAACCCTCGGCATTGCCGGGGGTTTTTTTTGCCCTGTTTATAGAGCGCTGGCGTCTGTTGCCTGCCCTGTCGGGATGAGCTATGAGGGTTCGCGGTCGATATCGCAGCAGTGCACCGGTGCCGTGTCTGCTGCTTCCCGGCGCAGGATGGCGCCGGTGACGGGGTTGGGGCGGAAGGCGGTGCAGCCCTTCAGGCCCAGTGCATAGGCCTGTTCGAATACCGAGCGGTAGGCGCTGAAGGGGAAGTCCTCGGGGATGTTGATGGTCTTGGCGATGGCGTTGTCGACA
>DRNU01000171.1 GCA_011374975.1 Gammaproteobacteria bacterium
AGAAATATTATAATTAGGGTTATATATAATTATATAGCAAACAGTAAATATCAATTTCAGCGTCATCTAACCGGACATTCTGACTAATTCTCTACCCGCCACACTGAATTAAGTGAGCCTCTCCTAAACCAGAGAGCCAGACCCCAACAGCTCCAGTCAACCAATACCCAGACACGTGCCCCCAGCCCAGCCTGGGTTATAATTCCCTGATGGATTTCGAACACAGTTTTGCAGTCATCGTAGTGGGCGGCGGCCACGCCGGGACCGAGGCCGCCCTGGCCTCCGCCCGTAGCGGCGCCCGCACCCTGCTGCTGACCCACAACATCGACACACTCGGCCAGATGAGCTGCAACCCCGCCATCGGCGGCATCGGCAAAGGCCACCTCGTCAAAGAAATCGACGCCCTGGGCGGCGCCATGGCACAGGCCGCCGACCTGGCCGGTATCCAGTTCCGGCGCCTCAACGCCAGCAAAGGCCCGGCCGTGCGCGCCACCCGCTGCCAGGCCGACCGCCAGCTGTACCGGCAGGCGATTCGCGAGAAACTGGAAAACCAGCCCAACCTGTGGCTGTTTCAGCAGGCCGTCGATGACCTCATTGTCGAGGCCGATACCATCCGCGGCGTCGTTACCCGTATGGGACTGCGTTTTTACGCCGACAATGTAGTGCTGACCGTGGGCACCTTCCTTGGCGGCCGTATACACATCGGCCAGTCCAGCCACGAGGGCGGCCGTGCCGGTGATCCGCCGGCCAACGCACTGGCGCAGCGCCTGCGCGAACTGCCGTTTCGCGTCGAACGCCTGAAGACCGGCACCCCGCCGCGTATCGACGGCCGCACCATCGACTACAGCAAACTCAGCGAACAGCCCGGCGACACGCCCATACCGAGCTTTTCCTTCATGGCCGACGGGAACGAGCACCCGCGGCAGGTCAGCTGTCACCTGGCGGCCACCACCGGGCGCACCCACGACATTATCCGCGCCGGACTGGACCGTTCGCCCATGTATTCCGGCATTATCGAAGGTGTTGGCCCACGCTACTGCCCGTCCATCGAAGACAAGGTGGTGCGCTTTGCTGACAAGAATTCGCACCAGATCTTTATCGAACCGGAAGGCCTGAATACCCACGAAATATATCCCAACGGTATTTCCACCAGCCTGCCCTTCGATGTGCAGGTTGAACTGGTGCATTCCATGCCCGGTTTTGAAAAGGCGCATATCACCCGCCCCGGCTACGCCATCGAATACGATTATTTCGACCCGCGTGACCTGCAGGCCTCATTGCAAACAAAGTTTATCGATGGACTGTTTTTCGCCGGCCAGATCAACGGTACCACCGGCTATGAAGAAGCCGCCGCGCAGGGCCTGATCGCCGGTTTGAACGCCGCGCGGCGTTCGGCCGGTGAAGACAGCTGGTGTCCGCGCCGCGACCAGGCCTACCTGGGTGTCATGATCGATGACCTGATAACTCGCGGTACCCGCGAGCCGTACCGTATGTTCACCAGCCGTGCCGAGTATCGCCTGCTGCTGCGCGAAGACAATGCCGACCTGCGCCTCACCGCCATTGGCCGTGACCTGGGCCTGGTGGACGATGTGCGCTGGCAGCGTTTCACGGCCCGGCGTGAGGCTATCGAACAGGAGCAGCAGCGGTTGCAGCAGCTGTGGGTGCGGCCGGGCACGGCGGCGGCGCGTCAGCTGGCCGAGCGACACGGTGAGTCGCTGGCCAATGAACAGCGTGCAGCCGACCTGCTGCGCCGTCCGGGGCTGGACTACAACAGCCTGATGCAGCTGGACGGTATGGGCCCGGGCACAGCGCAGGCAGAGGTTGCGGAGCAGGTGGAGATCCAGGCCTGTTACCAGGGCTACATCACCCGTCAGCAGGAAGAGATCGAACGCCAGCGCCGTAACGAGCACAAGGCCTTGCCGGCGGATTTCGATTTCAGCCAGGTGCGCGGCCTGTCAGCTGAAGTGCGGGAAAAACTCATCGCGGTAAACCCCGAGACCATCGGCCAGGCGGCACGCATTCCGGGCGTGACGCCGGCAGCGGTGTCATTGCTGCTGGTGCACCTGAAAAAAGCCGGCCTGGCCAAAAGCGCCTGAACGGCCTTGGATACCCTGGAAAACGACATTCTCGAGGGCTGGGATGCGCTCGGACTGGCGCCGGATGCCACCGCTGTGGCGCGGCTTGCCGCCCTGGTGCGCCTGCTGGACAAATGGAATCGCGTGACCAACCTCACCGCGGTGCGGGATCCGCAGGCCATGGTGACCCGCCACATTCTCGACAGTCTGGTGGTGCTGCCCTATATAAAAGGTGACAGCCTGCTGGATGTGGGGACCGGTGCCGGCCTGCCGGGGCTGCCGCTGGCCATTGCGCACCCGCAGCTTGCGGTCACGCTGCTGGATTCGAATGCCAAGAAAGTGCGCTTTGCACGCCAGGCCGTGGCGGAGCTCGGGCTGGACAATGTCGAGGTGGTGCACGCGCGCATGCAGGAGTATCAGCCGACCCGGTCATTTGCTATGGTAATCAGCCGGGCGGTGGCGAGCCTGGACGAGCTGTACCGGCAAACCGCCCACCTGTTGCGCCCCGGCGGTCGCATGCTGTTCATGAAGGGCAGTGTGCCCGAACAGGAAATAAACGCGCTGCAGGACGGCCGGGCCGGGCTGCATATCGAACGTCTGAATGTCCCGGGGCTGGCGGCGGAACGCCACCTGCTCTGGCTGGAAACACGCGGGGAGTCTTCCACAACAGCATGAGTCGCATCATTGCCATCAGTAACCAGAAAGGCGGTGTGGGCAAGACCACCACCTGCGTGAATCTGGCCGCCTCGCTGGCCGCCACCCGGCGCCGGGTGCTGCTGGTCGACCTCGATCCGCAGGGCAATGCCACCATGGGCAGTGGCATCAACAAGCACGAGATCGAGCTGAGCGGCTATCACCTGCTGCTGGAAGATATCCCGCTGCGCGAGCTGATTGTCGACGCTGAGGCTGCCGGTTACCACCTGTTGCCCGGCAACAGCGACCTGACGGCGGCGGAAGTCGGCCTGATGCAGAGCGATGAACGCGAGACGCGCCTCGGTACGCGCTTGCAACCGGTGGCCGATGACTACGACTATATTCTGATCGATTGCCCGCCTGCCCTGAATATGCTGACGCTGAATGCCCTGACCGCCGCCAATGCGGTGTTCATCCCCATTCAGTGCGAGTATTACGCGCTGGAAGGGCTCAGCGCGCTGCTGGAAACCGTCGAACAGATCCGCACGGCGGTAAATCCCGGGTTGGAGGTCGAAGGCCTGTTGCGCACCATGTTCGATGCGCGTAACAACCTGGCCAACGAAGTTTCCCAGCAACTGCTCGACCACTTTGGCGACAAGGTGTACCGCACCATTATCCCGCGTAATATACGCCTCGCCGAGGCACCCAGTTACGGTGCGCCGATCATCAAGTATGACCGCGCCTCGCGGGGTGCCGCCGCCTACCTGGCGCTGGCCGCGGAAATGGTGCGCCGCCAGCAGGAACGGCAGGCCGAAGCGCCCGCTACAGCACCGGCCGAAGCGTTGGGCTCAGGCTGATATCTCCGACAGGATGAGATAATTATTGTTATGGCAGCAAAAAAACGAGGACTGGGACGTGGACTGGATGCCCTGCTGGGGCCGGCGCGTACCGCGACCAAACCGGTTGCCGCAACAGCATCGGTCAGCACGCTAAGCGAAGATGCCGCAGACGGTGAGCTGCGCACGCTGGGCGTGGAGCGGCTGCAACGTGGCAAGTACCAGCCGCGCGTCGACATGCACAATGACAGCCTGGAAGACCTGGCCGACTCGATCCGCGCCCAGGGTGTGGTGCAGCCTATCGTGGTGCGCCCGATTGACGGTGGCAAGTACGAGATCGTCGCCGGCGAACGCCGCTGGCGTGCCGCGCAGCTGGCGGAATTGCAGGAAGTGCCGGTGGTGGTGCGGGATATGGACGATCGTACAGCCATTGCGGTTGCCCTGATCGAGAATATCCAGCGCGAGAACCTGAACCCGCTGGAAGAGGCGCATGCCCTGGAACGGTTGATCGGTGAATTCGACATGACCCACCAGCAGGCCGCCGAGGCGGTAGGGCGCTCGCGCACCGCCGTCTCCAACCTGCTGCGTCTGCTGGAACTGGGCGAGGTCGCCACCGGCATGGTACAGCGCGGCGAACTGGAAATGGGCCATGCCCGCGCGTTGCTGGCGCTGGGTGACGCCCGTCAGGCCGAGGCGGCGCGGCAGGTGGTCGATGGCGGCCTGTCGGTGCGTGCCACCGAGCGCCTGGTGAAAAAACTGCTGGCAGCCGGTAACCGGCCCGGTGCCAGGAAAACCCCGCCACGGCGCGATCCGAACCTGGTCAGCCTGGAGCAGGACCTGTCCGATCGTATCGGTGCCCCGGTACAGGTGCAGCCGGGCCAGAAAGGCAAGGGCCGGCTGGTGATCAGCTACAACAGCCTGGATGAGCTGGACGGCATTCTCGAACATATCCAATAGGGATAAACCGGAATATCCACAAAGGCTATATAAGTCGTTGACCCCACCTATCGACAATCCTTATAATCGCCGCCGCTCCTTGCCGGTTAACGTAGGCGAGCGCGGGAGTGCTCCCTGATTTTCAGGGCGGTACCAGGCCGAAACAGCGTTGGATACCGGGGTTCGCAGGCTGTTATTATTCCAGTGCTTGCTGGTAGCCGTCACGTCAGCGGTGTTTCTCGTCTTTTTCGAGATTTTATCAGCCTCATCCGTGTGGTTCGGTGGCGCTGTTGCGGCCGTTAACGCATTATTACTTGCACGCTGTGCGCAGCGCGATACGCGCGCCACGGAGCGCACACCCCAGCAGAGTCTGGCGGCGGCCTATATATGTGTTGTACAGCGCTTTGTACTGATCGCCCTGCTGTTCGCCTTCGGGCTGGGGGTGCTCAAGTTGCAGGCTCTGGCGCTGCTGGCCGGATTTATCGCCGGTCAGCTTGTGATGGTAATTATGGGAATTAAACAGTTAGAGCATAAGTAAATCCATGTCGGCGACCGCACCCCACACTTCCGCAGAATATATAAAGCACCATTTGACCAACCTGACCTACGGTCAGCATGCCGATGGCCACTGGGGTATCGCGCATGGCGCCGAGGATCTTGCCGAGATGGGGTTCTGGTCCATCAACCTCGACAGCATGTTTTTTTCCATCGCGCTCGGTGTCCTGTTCCTGTGGGGTTTCCGCAAGGCAGCAAAAAGCGCCACCGCCGGCGTGCCGGGCGGCTGGCAGAACTTCGTCGAGTGGGTGGTTGAATTCATCGACGAGAGCGTGCGCGGTTCGTTCAGCGGCAAAAACCCGCTCATCGCACCGCTGGCCCTGACCATTTTCATCTGGGTGTTCCTGATGAACTTCATGGACCTGATCGCGGTCGACTGGCTGCCCTGGCTGGCGGGCATGATGGGCGTCAGTTATCTCAAGATCGTGCCGTCCACCGACCCCAATATTACGTTCGGTCTGTCCCTGTCCGTGTTTGCGCTGGTGTTGTACTACAGCGTGAAAATGAAGGGCCTGGGCGGTTTTGTCGGCGAGCTGACCCTGATGCCGTTCCAGTCGGACAATAAAGTGGTCCAGACCCTGTTTATGCCGATCAACTTTTTGCTGGAAGGCGTCACGCTGATCGCCAAACCCGTCTCCCTCTCGCTGCGACTGTTCGGCAACATGTACGCCGGCGAAATGATCTTTATCCTGATTGCATTGATGTATGGCGGCAACCTTTTCATGGGCGCCTTTGGCGGCCTGCTGCAACTCGGCTGGGCCATTTTCCATATTTTGATTATCACCTTGCAGGCGTTCATCTTTATGACCCTGACGATCGTGTACCTGGATATGGCAAGCCAGGAACACCATTAATACAGCTTTATACTTATTGAACTTAAAGAGACTAGGAGACAAACATGGAAAACGCTCTGCTTTATATCGCCGGCGCCCTGATGATGGGGCTGGGTGCCCTTGGTGCCGCTGTCGGCATCGGTATCCTCGGTGGCCGCTTTCTGGAAGGTGCTGCACGTCAGCCGGAGCTGATTCCGATGCTGCGTACCCAGTTCTTCATCGTCATGGGTCTGGTTGACGCGGTGCCGATGATTGCCGTCGGCCTGGCCATGTACGTCATGTTTGCGGTTGTTGGCTGATACCTGAAGGCGAGGTTCAATCATGAATTTCAACGCGACACTGATCGGCCAAAGCATCACCTTCCTGGTGTTCGTGTGGTTCTGCATGAAGTTTGTGTGGCCACCGATCATGGCCGCGCTCGAAGAGCGCAAGGGCAAGATCGCAGAAGGGCTGGCAGCCGCAGACCGTGGCCGTCACGAGCACGAACTGGCACAGAAAAAAGCCACTGAGACCCTGCACGAGGTCAAGCTGCAGGCCGCCGAGATTATCAGCCGTGCCGAAAAACGTGGCACCGAGATTATCGAGGAAGCCAAGGCTGACGCACGTGAAGAGGCCGACCGCATCAAGGCCGGCGCCATGGCGGAGATGGAGCAGGAAGTCAATCGTGCCAGAGAAGCCCTGCGCGGACAGGTGGTGAGTATCGCTACCGCCGGCGCCGGTCGTATCCTGAAACGCGAACTCGACGCTTCCGCCAACGACGAGCTGCTGAAAGACCTGGTCGCCCGGATCTAGGTAACCGCTATGGCAGAAACAGACACGAACGCCCAACACGCAGAGACGCCGGAAGGTGACGCGGCACTGGCGCGGCCCTATGCCCGGGCCGTGTTCGAGCTGGCGAGCAGCAAAGACCAGTTACAGGAATGGTCGGACCGGCTGGCGCTGATGGCCGCGGTGGTCAGTAATGACACCATGCAGCAACTGCTCTCCAACCCGCGCCTGAGCAAAAACGAAGCCGGTGCGCTGGTGATTCGTGCCTGTGGCGAGGATATCGGTGACAACGCCGCCAACCTGCTCAACATGCTGGCGGAAAACGGCCGGCTCGGGCAGCTGCCGATGATTGCCGCACTGTACAACCGCTTCCGCGACGAAGCGCAGGGTACCGTGGAAGCCGAAGTCATTTCCGCCATGCCGTTGAGCGAGGCGCAGAAGAGCGCCATTACCGAAGCCCTGAAGCGACGCCTTGGCCGCGACGTGCAACTGAATTGTTCCGTGAACGAAGACCTGGTGGGTGGTGCAGTCATCCGTGCAGGCGACCTGGTGATCGACGGGTCGGCTGTGGAATACCTGCGCCAGCTGTCCAGCGCCCTGGTTCACTAAAAATAGGACGTAAGCAATGCAACTGAACCCATCCGAGATCAGTGAACTGATCAAGAACCGCATCGCAGGTTTCGATGCCACTTCCGAGGCGCGCAGTGAAGGTACTGTGGTCAGCCTGACCGACGGCATCGCCCGCATCCACGGCCTGGCCGATGCCATGCAGGGCGAGATGATCGACTTCGGCGACGAGCTGTACGGCCTGGCGCTGAACCTGGAGCGCGATTCGGTCGGTGTGGTTGTGCTCGGCGACTACAAGTCGATTTCCGAAGGTAACAAGGTCAGGTGTACCGGCCGTATCCTGCAGGTACCGGTAGGCCCGGCACTGCTGGGTCGCGTGGTGGACTCGCTGGGTACCGCCATCGACGGCAAGGGCCCGGTTGAATCCGATCTCACCTCGCCGATTGAAAAAATCGCCCCCGGCGTTATCGAACGCAAGTCCGTCGACCAGCCGGTCCAGACCGGGCTGAAAGCCATCGACGCTATGGTGCCGATCGGCCGCGGCCAGCGCGAGCTGATCATCGGTGACCGCCAGACCGGCAAGACCGCCGTTGCCATCGATGCCATCATCAACCAGAAGGGTACCGGTGTTAAATGTATCTACGTCGCCATCGGCCAGAAAAACTCGTCGGTTGCCTCGGTGGTGCGCAAGCTCGAAGAACACGGTGCGATGGAACACACCATCGTGGTGTCGGCCGGCGCGGCTGATTCACCCGCCATGCAGTACATTGCACCCTATACCGGTTGTGCGATGGGCGAGTACTTCCGTGACCGCGGCGAAGACGCACTCATTATCTATGATGACCTGACCAAGCAGGCCTGGGCTTACCGCCAGGTGTCGTTGCTGCTGCGTCGTCCGCCGGGCCGTGAAGCCTACCCGGGTGACGTGTTCTACCTGCACTCACGCCTGCTGGAACGCGCCGCGCGCGTCAACGCGGACTACGTGGAAAAATTTACCAACGGTGAGGTCAAGGGCAAGACCGGTTCACTGACCGCGCTACCGATCATCGAGACCCAGGCGGGTGACGTGTCGGCTTTCGTGCCCACCAACGTTATCTCTATCACCGACGGCCAGATCTTCCTCGAATCCGACCTGTTCAACGCCGGTATCCGGCCTGCTATCAACGCCGGTCTGTCGGTATCGCGCGTGGGTGGTGCGGCACAGACCAAGATCGTCAAGAAGCTTGGTGGCGGTGTGCGACTGGCACTGGCGCAGTATCGTGAGCTCGCGGCGTTCGCACAGTTCGCATCCGACCTCGACGAAGCCACGCGCAAGCAGCTGGAACGCGGCCAGCGTGTGACCGAGCTGATGAAGCAGTCGCAGTATGCGCCGCTGTCCATCGCTGAAATGGCGTTGTCATTGTTTGCCGCCAACGAAGGCTACCTGGACGACGTCGAGGTGAACAAGATCGTGGCTTTTGAAAGCGCGCTGCTGGCGCACTTCAAGTCCAGCTTCGGCAGTGACATGGATGCCATCAACGCCAACCCGGACTACAACGATGAAGTGGAAGCAAAGCTGCGCAACATCGTTGAAGACTTCGTGGCCAACGGCGCCTACTAACTGACCCGGGACGAGACCAATGGCTGGCGCAAAAGAAATACGCACCCAGATCAAGAGTATCCAGAATACTCAGAAGATCACCAAGGCCATGGAAATGGTGGCGGCGAGCAAGATGCGCAAGGCGCAGGACCGTATGCGCGCCTCGCGGCCGTACGCGGAAAAAATGCGTAACGTGGTTGCGCACATGGGCAAGGCGCATCCCGAGTACAAGCACCCTTACCTGATCGAGCGCGAAGCCAAGCGGGTGGGCCTGATCGTGATATCCACTGACCGCGGGTTATGCGGTGGCCTGAATATCAACCTGTTCAAGTCCGCTATCAGCTCGATGCAGGAATGGCGTGGGCAGAACCTCGACATCGATCTCGCCGTTATCGGTACCAAGGCAATGAGTTTCTTCAAGCGCCTGGGTGGCAACGTGGTGTCGGAAAATTCCCACCTCGGCGATACACCCCGGGTGGAAGAGCTGATCGGTTCTGTGAAGGTGATGCTGGATGCCTACAATGAAGGTCGCATCGACCGCCTGTACATTGCCAACAACGTTTTTGTTAACACCATGACACAGAATCCCGCGGTCGAGCAGTTGCTGCCGGTAGTGGGCGACGAGTGCGACGAAAATCTCAAGCATCACTGGGATTACATCTATGAGCCGGATGCCAAGAGCGTTATGGACGGCTTGCTGATGCGCTACATCGAGTCGCTGGTCTACCAGGGGCTGGTGGAGAACATCGCCTGTGAAATGGCGGCACGCATGGTGGCCATGAAGGCGGCGTCCGATAATGCCGGCACGCTCATCGACGAATTACAGCTGGTCTACAACAAGGCCCGCCAGGCGGCGATCACCCAGGAGCTGTCGGAAATCGTCAGCGGTGCCGCAGCGGTATGATTTTTCGGGGGCAGGCCAAAGCCTGTTCCCGGTAGCGAAACAGAATTTAATTCAAGAGGACTTACTCAATGAGTTCCGGAAACATTGTTGAAATTATCGGCGCCGTGGTCGACGTGGAATTCCCGCGCGATGCCGTGCCCAGGGTCTATGACGCGCTGCTGGTGAAAGAAGGCGGATTGACACTGGAAGTACAGGCGCAGCTGGGCGACGGTGTGGTGCGCACCATCGCCATGGGCTCGACCGATGGCCTGAAGCGCGGTATCAATGTCGCCAGCACCGGCGCGCCGATTTCAGTACCGGTCGGGCAGGGCACACTGGGTCGCGTCATGGACGTGCTCGGCAACCCGGTCGATGAAGCCGGACCGGTCGATGCTGACAAGAAGATGCCGATTCACCGCACACCGCCGACCTACGAGGAACAGGCTGCCAGCCTGGAAATTCTCGAGACCGGCATCAAGGTTATCGACCTCATCATGCCGATCGCCAAGGGCGGCAAGATCGGCCTGTTCGGCGGCGCCGGCGTGGGCAAGACCGTTACCCTGATGGAACTGATTCGTAACATCGCCATCGAGCACTCCGGTTTCTCGGTGTTCGCCGGTGTCGGCGAGCGTACCCGCGAAGGTAACGACTTCTACTATGAAATGAAGGAAGCCAACGTGCTGGAAAAAGTGGCGTTGGTGTACGGCCAGATGAACGAGCCGCCGGGCAACCGCCTGCGCGTGGCGCTGACCGGGCTGACCATCGCGGAAAACTTCCGTGACGAGGGCCGCGACGTGCTGATGTTCATCGACAACATCTACCGTTACACACTGGCCGGTACCGAGGTGTCCGCACTGCTCGGCCGTATGCCGTCGGCGGTGGGTTACCAGCCGACGCTGGCCGAGGAAATGGGTACGCTGCAGGAGCGCATCACGTCCACCAAGACCGGTTCCATCACCTCCTTCCAGGCCGTGTACGTGCCCGCGGACGATCTGACCGACCCGTCACCGGCAACCACCTTTGCGCATCTCGATGCCACCCTGGTGTTGTCACGCCAGGTTGCCGAGCTGGGTATCTACCCGGCGGTGGATCCGCTCGACTCGACGTCGCGCCAGCTCGACCCGCTGGTGGTCGGCAACGAACACTATGAGACGGCACGTGCCGTGCAGGGTACCTTGCAGCGTTACAAGGAGCTGCGCGATATCATCGCCATCCTCGGTATGGACGAACTGTCGGAAGAGGACAAGCAGGTCGTGTCACGCGCGCGCAAGATTCAGCGCTTCCTGTCACAGCCGTTCTTCGTGGCGGAGACATTCACCGGTGCGCCCGGCAAGTACGTCTCGCTCAAGGACACCATTACGGCGTTCAAGGGCATTATCGCCGGCGAATACGACAACCTGCCCGAGCAGGCCTTCTACATGGTCGGCACCATCGACGAAGCGGTTGAAAAGGGCAAGTCACTCTAGGCTGTCAGTAGAGGCTAACAACTATGGCTATAACTTTTCATGTCGATATTGTCAGCGCCGAGGCGGAAATCTTTTCCGGCAAAGCCAGCATGGTGTTCGCACCGGCCGAGATGGGCGAGGTCGGTATTGCGCCACGCCATACGCCGCTGCTCACACGCCTGAAGGCGGGTGAAGTGCGCGTGCAGCTGGAAGGCAAGGAAGAACAGTTCTTCTATGTCTCTGGCGGCATGCTCGAAATCCAGCCGCACGTGGTGACAGTGCTGGCCGATACCGCCATGCGCGCCGCCGACATCGACGAAGCGGCTGCACAGAGGGTCAAGGCGCGTGCCGAAAAGGCGATGTCCGACAAGAAAAGCGATTTCGATTACGCCAAGGCACAGGCCGAACTGGCCGAAGCCGTCGCTCAGTTGCGCGCCATCCAGCACATTCGCGACAAGGGCGGACGCTAGCCCGGAGTTTCAGTTATGAGCGCACCCGTAGTTTGCAAACACAAGGTGGTCGCGATCACCTATTCCATCATCGATGAAACCGGTGTCATCCTCGAGCAATCGGACATCCCCGTGTACTACGTACAGGGCGGGCCTAACGAGATGTTCCCGGAGGTGGAGGCAGCACTGGAAGGCGAGGAACTTGGTGCCTCGGTCGAAGTGGTACTGGAGCCGGAACAGGCTTTCGGCTACCACGACCCCAACCTGACTTTCACAGACGATATCAACAACGTGCCACCGCAGTTCCGCCAGGTGGGCGCGGAAGTGCAGATGCAGAACGAGCAGGGCGATACGCGCAGCTTTGTGGTGTCCAAAATCGAGGGCGATAAGCTGACGGTGGATGGTAACCACCCGTTCGCCGGCAAGACACTGACCTATGCGGTTACCGTTGCCGATATACGCGACGCTACCGACGAAGAAAAGAAAAACGGCATTGCCCAACCTGTAATGCACTGATTTTCCGGGCATATATTGCCCGGACAGACGTGCGATACCGGCCAGTTGCAGTATCATGCCGCCACGCCGATACAAAGAGCTGATATGAGTCTGAGCGTTATCATTCTTGCTGCCGGTCAGGGCACCCGCATGCGTTCCGCGCTTCCCAAGGTGCTGCACCCGCTGGGCGGGTCACCCCTGTTGCAGCATGTCATCCACACCGCAAAGCAACTGCAACCGTCCGGTATCCACGTGGTGTACGGCCACGGCGGTGAACAGGTGCGTGACGCGCTTGCGCACGAGAACGTGAACTGGGTGTTGCAGGACCAGCAGCTCGGTACCGGTCACGCGGTCGACCAGGCCATGCCATCGGTTCCGGATGATGACACGTTATTGATCCTGTACGGCGATGTTCCCCTGATCCGGCCTGAAACACTGGCGCGCCTGGTGGCCCAGGCCCGGGGTGGCAGCCTGTCGGTACTCACCGCGACACTGGACAACCCGTTCGGCTACGGGCGCATGATCCGCGACAGTAACGGCAAGCTGACCGGGATTGTGGAACAGAAGGACGCCAGTGAGGAACAGCTGGCCATCCGTGAAATCAACAGCGGTTTTCTCGCGGCCCCCGCCGCAAGCCTGCGCGGCTGGCTGAACCAGCTGGATAACAGTAACGCGCAGGGTGAATACTACCTGACCGATGTGATCGCCATGGCGGCTGCGCAAGGCATACCTGTCGACAGCGCCAGTGCCGATGATGAATACGAAATCCTGGGTGTGAACGACCGCGTGCAGCTGGCTACCCTGGAGCGTATCTACCAGCGCCGCCAGGCGGAACAGCTGATGCGTAATGGTGCGACGCTGGCTGATCCGGCGCGCCTGGATGTTCGCGGTGAAGTCACCACCGGGAACGATTGTTATATCGACATCAATGCGGTATTCGAAGGTACGGTCACGCTTGGCGAACGCGTGCGTATCGGCCCCAATTGCTGCATCAAAAACGCGACTATCGGTGACGATGTGCAGGTGTTCGCCAATTGTGTCATCGAGGACGGTGTCATCGGCAAACTGTCGCGCATCGGACCCTTTGCCCGCATCCGGCCGGAAACCGAACTGGCCGAGCAGGTGCACGTCGGGAACTTTGTAGAAATCAAGAAATCCCGGATTGCCACCGGCTCCAAGGTAAACCACCTCAGTTATATCGGCGATACACACATGGGTGCAGGAGTGAACGTGGGTGCCGGCACGATCACCTGTAACTACGACGGCGCCTACAAACACCTGACCGAAATCGGCGACAATGTTTTTATCGGCTCCGACACGCAGCTGGTGGCGCCGGTCAGGGTCGGTGACGGTGCCACCATCGGTGCAGGCTCTACCATCACCCGTGATGTCCCGCCCGAAAAGCTGGTGCTGAGCCGCAGTCCACAACAGACCCGCTCGGGCTGGAAACGGCCGGTCAAGAAAACCGACTGATACCCGCTAAGCCCTTGTAAACCAAAAATACAGGAAAGAAAGTCATGTGTGGAATCGTAGGCGCTGTTGCGCAGCGTGAAGTGGCCCCGATACTGCTGGAGGGTTTACGGCGGCTGGAATACCGGGGCTATGACTCGGCCGGGCTCGCGGTGCTGAATGCCGCCGGCGCACTGGAGCGCCTGCGCACCACTGGCAAGGTCGCTGAACTGGCCAATGCCTACCAGGAGGCGCCGGTAAAAGGTGTGATCGGTATCGCGCATACCCGCTGGGCCACTCACGGCAAGCCCAGCGAGAAAAATGCCCACCCGCACATCTGCCGCAACAAGGTCGCGGTGGTGCACAACGGTATTATAGAAAACCACGACGCGCTGCGTGCCGAACAAAAGGCCGATGGTTATACCTTCACCTCCGATACAGACACCGAAGTTATCGTGCACCAGATCCACCAACACCTCGACAGCAGTGCGAACCTGCTGGAAGCTGTCAGGCGCACCTGCAATGACATGGAAGGCGCCTATGCACTTGGTGTGGTCAGTATCAGCGAGCCGACCCGCCTGATTGCGGCGCGGCGCGGCAGCCCGCTGGTTATCGGTGTCGGCATTGGCGAATACTTTATTGCTTCCGACGTTGCAGCCCTGTTACCGGTGACGCAACGTTTCATCTTCCTTGAAGAAGGTGACATCGCTGACCTGACCTGCGATGGCATTGTTATCTACAACGCGGATGACGAGCAGGTCGAACGGACTGAAACGGTATCCGAACTTTCCGCCGATGCGGTAGAGCGTGGCGAATACCGCCACTACATGCTCAAGGAAATCTACGAACAGCCGCGCGCCATAGCCGACACCCTGGAAGGTCGTATCTACCAGGGCAAAGTTCTGGAAGCTGCGTTTGGCGCCGGCGCCGCGAAGATTTTCGAACAGGTGCAGGGCGTGCACATCATCGCCTGCGGCACCAGCTACCACGCCGGTCTGATCGGGCGCTACTGGATGGAGTCGCTGGCCGGCATTCCATGCAGCGTCGAAGTTGCCAGCGAATTCCGTTACCGCAAGCCGGTAGTGCGCAACAGTTCGTTGATCGTCACTATCTCGCAGTCCGGCGAAACCGCCGACACCTTGGCGGGTTTGCAGGAAGCGAAGCGGCTTGGTTTCGGGCATTCGCTGACGATTTGCAACGTGCCGGAAAGTTCACTGACGCGCGAATCCGACCTGGTGCTGATGACCCGTGCCGGCCCGGAAATTGGCGTGGCGTCGACCAAGGCGTTCACCACCCAGCTGGCAGCACTGATGCTGCTGACCATTGTGCTGGGGCGTCGCTTCAGCATGAGCGAAGACACCGAACACCAGCTGGTGCAGCAACTGGAACACCTGCCGCGCCAGATCGAAGACGCGCTGGCACTGGATGACAAGATAAAACAACTGTCCGAATCGTTTGCGGACAAGTACCATGCCCTGTTTCTGGGCCGTGGTGCACAGTACCCGGTAGCGATGGAAGGCGCACTCAAGCTCAAGGAAATTTCTTACATCCACGCCGAGGCTTACCCGGCTGGCGAACTCAAGCACGGTCCGCTGGCACTGGTCGACGCGACCATGCCGGTCGTCGTGGTTGCACCCAACAACGAGCTGCTGGAAAAACTCAAATCCAACCTGCATGAAGTCAGCGCGCGCGGTGGGGAAATGCTGGTGTTCGCCGATCAGGATGCCGGCATGTCATCCGATGAGACCAGTACCGTATTGCCGGTTGCCCCTACCGATGACTGCATTGCACCCATCGTGTTTACCATCCCCCTGCAGCTGTTGTCCTACCATGTTGCGGTACTCAAAGGTACCGATGTGGACCAGCCACGCAACCTGGCGAAATCCGTGACCGTGGAGTAAGTCATCTTTTCTGTGTGGCTGTTTCCAGGTTCAGTTCACGGGCCGTACCTACGATATGTGGAACAAGGATGAATACACGGCATTTGGCCAGGAGCGGGGTGATAAATGCGCCCGCGCTTCGGCACAGGTGGCGAAATGGGTAGTAGAAATGCTGTAGCAGTACGGATACCGGCGGGTTTTGCGGTGCTCTAAAGGGGGCATGGCCGGCCAGAAGACCAATGTTTAGTTAAGTCTTTGGATGCACGGCCGAAAACCGGAATTGAAAGGAGCCGCCATTAGCGTTTTCTGACAAGGAAGGTATGGGAAATTGCTGTCCGTACTTAAAAACCTGTTTTTTCCATCACCGGACCCGCGTGAACGGCCTGCCTGCACGCCCCGGGACAAAGTGCGGCCGGATAAAAAGCCGAAATCCACAGCCAGGCCGGCGGGCATCTCTGCCCGGGAAATAGACACTGCATTTTATGGACTTATTCTCGGCGTACAATCGCCGATAGACAGCACGCTTAATACGTTCGAGAAAAAAGTTCTGCGTGAACTCGATCAACTGCTGGCCTCGGATATCTCACATAGCAGCCTGGTGCCGCGGCTCCCGTCGGTGATCCCGCGGGTAATGGGCGCCCTGCGTGATGAATCCTCGTCAGCGGTGGATCTTGCCGCCCAGCTCGGGCGGGATGCCGTGCTTGTCAGTGAAGTCATACGGCTTGCAAACAGTCCCTATTATCGTGTCGGGAAAGAGATCACCAGCCTGGAAAGGGCGGTGTTTATACTCGGCCAGGTCGGCGTTCGGCAGCTGGTTACAAATGCAGCCTTCAAGCCATTACTCAATTTAAATTCCGGTCACTTTACAAAGCTGTCCGGGACCATCCTCTGGGATCAATCCGAAAAGGCGGCGGTAATCTGCGACTGCCTTGCCAGGCAGGAAAAGACGGATCGATTCAATGCGTACCTGATGGCTATTGTCCAGAATGCCGGGTTTACCGTTGCGCTACAGATACTGGATCGTAATTTTGATGGCAGCCAGGCCCCGCGTTCCGGGATATTTCATGAACGGTTAATCAGCCGGTCAAGGAAATTATCCTGGATCATTGCCAAAGAATGGGAGTTTGGACCGGCCGTACTCGATGCGCTTGAGGCGCAGATCAAAGACCGGAACATGCCGATTACCGGGAACATTCTTTACGTGGCAGACAAGCTTTCCAAGATGTCTATTCTTTCCGGCCGCGGGCGCTTTAAAGGCGATGTGGACCAGCTGGCAGAGCGATTGCAGGAACGTTTGACGCGGCCCTGTAAGGATTGTTTCGAAAAGTCTTCCGGCTAGGATACGCTTGTGCAGGCCCGTGTAGAGGGCAGCCTGACCAGGCCCAGTTCCTGGAGCGGTTTCGGGCGGGCAATACCGTACCCCTGTGCATAATCGATACCGAGTGTTTTTACCGCCTCAAGGATAGCCGGGTTTTCCACGAATTCCGCAATAGTCCTTTTGCCCATCACGTGCCCGATATCGTTGATAGACTTGACCATGGCACAGCTAATAGGATCATTGGCAATCTCCCTTACGAAAGAACCGTCGATCTTCAGGTAGTCCACAGGCAGGCGTTTGAGATAAGTAAACGAAGACAGGCCCGAGCCGAAATCATCCAGTGCAAACTGACAGCCCAGCCCTTTCAGTGCCTGCATGAATTCAACCGCCGATGCCAGGTTGCTGACAGCGGCAGTTTCCGTAATTTCAAAACACAGTCGCCCGGGTGGTACGCTGCTGGCTGACAGTCTGTCCATAATATCAGACACTAACTGCTTGTCCGAGAGTGACTGCCCGGACAGGTTTATCATGAAGACCGGAAGATCCTTTCCGGGTTGCTGTGCTTCCAGCCAGCCGAGCGCGTGCATGACCACCCAGCGATCGATGGCCGTCATCAGGTTATAGCGTTCCGCAGAAGGGATAAATGCATCCGGCTGCACCAGGCTGCCATCAGGGGCAACCATGCGAACCAGTATTTCAACATGGTGAGACAGCGACTGTTCGCGGCTGACCGGAACCACCGGCTGGTAGTACAGGCAGAAGCGGTCCTGTTCGAGCGCTTCCTTGATGCGCGTGACAAATTTAACCTCGCCACGGTGCCTGATGATCTCCTGGTCATCGGTGGCGGCAGTATGCACCCGGTTGCGGCCTGCCTCTTTCGCCATATAGCAGGCCGTGTCCGCCGTGCTGAGCGCCATGGCAGGATCTATTCCGTTGGGCCTGACCGAGACAATACCGATGCTTATGCCCGCGGTGAAGGTCCTGTTGTCCCAGAAAAAGTGAAAGTGCTCGACAGCCGCACGCAACAATTCTCCGATCTCTGTCGCCTTGTCCAGCGGGCAATCCATCAGCAGTATGCCGAACTCATCCCCGCCAAGTCGCGCCAGGATATCGGACTTGCGCAGCTTTGATTTCATGACGGCTGCCAGCTGGCGCAGGAACTCATCCCCGGCAAGGTGTCCGCAGGTGTCGTTTATAATCTTGAACTGGTCCAGGTCCATGTAGAGCAATGCATGTTCCCGTTCATCTGAACTCGCCAGGTCGATAAGGTATTCGAGATGCCGTTCAAATTCGTGCCGGTTGATCAGACCTGTCAGGCCATCATGGCTGGCCTGATAAGAGATACGACGATTTTTTTCCGCGATCCGGTGTATAACCAGCCAGGCAATGACAACAGCGAAAACCAGGGCAACGGTGGCCAGCGCAAACATCTTGTGACGTGTTTCCTGGTAGTGGGCTGCTGATATATCGATGGCAGCCTCTGCATTTTCCTGTTCGAGATCGACCAGTTCTCCGAGCAACTCCAGCAATTGTGCCTGACTGTCAGCCGCCGCCTGCATGGCAGCGTCGACTTCTTTTCCTGACGCGCCCTCCAGCAACAGCTCTGCGGCAAACTCATTGTCCGGCTGGGCGCGCCGGGCAACCTCGCTCAGTTTCCTGTGGATTTCGACCTCCCGGGCATCCATCGTCCCGGATATGAGCACCTCGCGCGCACGGCTGTACGGCCCGGCATACCCGAGAAAGCGAAGGTATTCTTCATCCTGTTCGAAGGGGTCGTCACTGAAACGTATGGTATTAAGGCTGCTGGCGCGGAGTCGTATCGCGTCGCGCATGGTATTGGCGGCAGCGGTCTTGGCGTTGGTTTCCTCGACCAGGCTGGAAATGCTGTCATTGAGCATCTGCATCTGGTCCAGGGCGATAAAAACCAGCATACAGACGAGCACCAGAACTGCGCCGAAGCCCAGGCTAATGATAGTTTTTGTATTGTCCCGCGATACACTCACCAATAACGCCCGGTTTCCGCATTCTGTCCCGGTATTTATCGGCTATCACACTGGAATTTTTAGGTTTTTTTGCCCTGCCATAGCCTGCAGGCGGTAAGGGGTGCGCCCTTGCACAGGCTATAGCGCGGTTGTTTGTGCCCGGTGTTTTTCCAGGAGAAAATCCGCAAAATCCCGGTCGCTGTGCGAGACGTGGGCGATCAGCCATGACTTCAGCGAGTTCAGGATATCCTGGTTGAGGCTGGCGCAGTCCACTTTCAGTCCATTGCCAACAGTGGCCTTCAGTTCTGCGAGCAGCATGAGATGTTCGCGCGCGTGGGTGGCGTAAGACGGGTAATTTTCCTTGCGCATCAAGGCTTCTTCGTGGTTGAAGTGGTTTTTTGTCGTGGCGTACAACTCATCGATCAGCCGGGCAAGCACTTCCTCGTGTTTTAGCTTGTTTTCCGGTGAATCGTTCTCGGCCTGCCTGCACTCGTCCACCAGCCTGTTGATGCAGTCGGCCAGCAACCTGTGTTGATTATCCAGGGTGTCGATACCAAGCCGCCGCTCATCACTCCATGTTATAAATGCCGCCACGCTGTGTATTTCCTCGATTGGCTACGTTGAGCCGGTGTTCTTGCGCGTTCCGTTTTGTGACAGGGTGTGCGCACGGGCACAGCGCCGGTACTGGTTGCAGACCAGCGAGGTGAGCCTCAGCCACTCGGAAAAATCAGCGGGGTTTTCCTGCGCCGCAAAAATCAACATTCCTTCAAAGACGTCTTCGCCATCCCATTTTGGCAGCAGCGTATCCTCGCTCATTTGCGATACACCTCCATCAAGCCGTAAGCGCAGGCCCGAAGCCATTGCCCCGGACAGGTCGGGCTGTGGCATTAATACGTTGCTCATTGTCCCGTTTGGGGAGAAGTGCAAACATCCATGATGCAGTTCAAGATAGTCCTGCACCTGTGAGTCGTCAATACGGGAGCCGGTTTCAGGTGGCCCTGCGCCGGATAAGTAGACGTGCGTCCATTCTGGCGAGCTGAGTCCTGTGCCTGGCGCCAGGGGCATGTACGCGCTGATAAGTGTTGTAAAATCACCACAAAGCTGCTAAAGTCCTCCGGCTTAATACCAATCCGGCATCTCCGCCGAGAGGATTCAACCCTGGTGAACATGGATATGATGTTTTTTTGCATTCCCCAACAAGCCTACATGCGTACCGATAATTGCACCAACCTGCGCAAACGCCCCGCCGGCAAAGCCCCGGCCGGCGCACAGCCCATGCTGCGCGCGTGTGAAAAGTGCACCATGTACCCGCTGGTCGACAAGAACAAAGTCCCGACCGTTACGCTCGATGCCTACCTGGGCGGCAGCAAGCCGAAGGTTGCCAATTTGCAGGCCAGCGCCAACCGCAAGATCATACAGACGCATATCGCCTGATCGAGACTGCCGGGCACTGTTCCGGCACCGCTTGATAATACGCTGACGCCCCGTACAGAGATGTACGGGGCGTCTTGCTTTGTGGCTATAATCGAGCCATGAATCCCTACTACGGTGTGCGGCGGCTCGGCCCCTACCTGGGCATCATCCAGGTTATCGATGTCGGCGACGCCTGTGCCTATTCAACCAACGGGCATAGCTGGCGCATTCGCCAGCAAACGTCCTCCGGGCGTTTCCGCTGGGGCATTGCGCAGATCTCCGCAAACAACATGGACGACATCTGTATCGTTAACGCCGATAACCTGGTGCAGGCGTTGCGCGACCTCCCGCGCGTACCGTTCCCGGTACGCGATCGTTTTGAACTCTGGCTGTTGAACCATCAAAGCCGCAAGCCACTGGCCTTGCTGCGCACCTGCTATAAGCCGGCAGATATGGAATGTGTGACCGATCCGCACTGGCGCCCGTTCCTGAGAAGCGATACCCGGTTTGTATCAATGACGCTGGCGGAGTTGGGTAAAGACAAGGCGGCGCGCGATCTGCCGATCCTGCACCGCGACCGGCTGGAAAGCCAGGTCAACGAAGCCTCCCGGCCGTTTCCCGTGGCGCAGTGGTTTGAACGTCTTGCTGATGGCCGTGGTGTGGGCCATGCCGGCCTGCGGCTGGAGCCCGGTGATGCGGGGCGCATCCTGGCGGCCGATGATTTTCCCGAACTGCTGGTCAGTGAAGACTGGCCGGATCCCGTGCAGGCCGGTGTCGTTACGGACTACCATGACTGGTATGCCGCCTCGCTGCTGGCGCACCAGAACCTGAGCCACACGACCCGTGTGCGCCTGGAGCGCGCGGCCTGCAGACGGCCTCAGGCGCTGTTGTCGTCTTACCCGCTGATCCCGAAAATCATCGACCAGGATGCCATCGACGTGGCACTGGTCAGTGCCCGTCTGATGAACGCGTCGTAGTCGTAGTTTCGCCGTCCGGCAGGTGCAGCGAAACAAGCATTGTTGCCAGCAGGATCAGCACACCCAGTGCGATCACGGTAGTCACAGGATGCACGCCGAGGGCGGCGGCCAGTGTATACAGGCCTACAGTCAACAGCATGGCGAAGTTCTGGAAGAAGTTCTGGATCGCCACGGCGCGACCGCTGCCGATAGTGTGGTGGCCGATATCCTGCAGGGCGGCGTTGATCGGGACCAGGAAAATACCACCGGCAATGCCAATCAGCAGCAACACCAGCCGTGCTGCCCGGACCGGCTCCAGCAGACTGAACAGGGCGGTGTCCACCAGGCTGAACAGCAACACCATCAGGCCCATGACATAGGCGGCCAGGCGTGCGCGGCGCAGGTGTTCCAGCGGCACGAAGCGTGGTGCCACCAGTGAGCCGATGATGACACCGACGGCGAGAAACAGCGCCAGTTCCGATATCTCTCCTGCCGAGGTGATGGCCAGCACCACCGGGGCCCACGCCACCAGCAGTACGCGCAAGACTGCCGATGCGCCCCAGAACAGGCTGCCGCCGAGCATCGAGAAACGTGCGCGCGGTGTTACCAGGAAACTGCGGATCATGTGCGTGAAATCAGGCAGGGCATGTCGCAGGGTGCCGCCCTTGGCGGCGATGCGCGGGATCAGCAGGGTTGCGACTATCGACACCAGGTACAGCCCCAGCACCATCAGGAAGGCACCGGTGACCGTGTGATCAGCAAGATAGCCACCCGCCACGGCGCCGATAATAATGGCGGCAATGGTAGAACCCTCGATCCAGCCGTTGGTCTTTACCAGCTGTTCCTTGTTCACCAGCTCGGGCAGGATGCCGTACTTGGCAGGACTGTAGATGGCGGCACCGAGGCCCACCAGGGCGTAGGCAAGGATCGGTTCCACGCCGAGCAGGATCAGCCCCGTGCCAACCGCCTTGACCAGGTTGCCGATCAACAGCACCAGGGGTTTGGACAGCCGGTCTGCGAGTGGGCCGACCCAGGGTGCCGAAACTACGTAAGCGATCAGGAAGGAGCTCTGCAGTGCGGGTATGTACCAGTCCCCGATCTGCTCGGCCTGCAGCACCATGCCGATGGCGGCGAACAGGATGGCATTGTCACCAAACGCGGTCAGGAACTGGGCGATCAGTAAAGGCAATATGCCGCGCGGCATGGATGTTCTCCCCGGGTCGGTATTAATCGAACCAGTGCACCAGGTGTTCTGGCAATTCGTCGCCGTGTACGAATTCTTCTGAAACCACCCGGTCACGAATCGAGATACCGGCAGCATGCACACTGTCCGGGTCACCACTGATCAGCGGGTGCCAGTCAAACAGCGGTTTACCCTCGGCCAGTAACCGGTAGGCGCAACTGTCGGGTAGCCAGGTCTGGGTCCGCGCTACCTCGGGCGTGACCTTGATGCAGTCCGGGACCAGCACCGAGCGGTCGTTATACTGTGTACAGCAGCAGCGCTGGTTATCGTGATACTCACACACAACATTGGTATAGAACAGCTTGTCGGTGTCGATATCCTCGATCTTCAGCAGGCAGCAGCGTCCGCAGCCGTCGCACAGTGCCTCCCATTCTTCCTCGTTCATGTCATCGAGGGCTTTTTGTTCCCAGAAGCGTTGTGTGAGCATGCTGCGGTGTTTCCCGGAAAATGTCAGAATCCCCGTCATTGCCGCGCTTCGCTCGCAATGACGGATTGGATCAAAGATACCCTAAAGTGTGACATAAATATCGTAACGCGTTTTCTTGCTCTCGATCGATGTACTCGGCGTACGGTCGTGCAATGGCCCCGCCCGGCGCGGACGTTTTACCACCACGCGCCGGCGCGCCACGGCCAGTGCCGCTTCGAACAGCGACTGTGAGTCATTGTCTTCACCCAGCAGGTGTTGCAGGGCGCGTATCTCTTTTTTCACCAGCACGCTGGATTTGCCCGGCGGGTACATCGGGTCAAGGTACACGGTATCGGGGTACATGGCTTCGTCGAGCGTGCGCAGTGCGGTTGCGGAATCGGCGAAGCGCAGGGTCATGCGTGCGTCTACCCAGTCGCCGATAGCGGCATTGAGCATGGCGCGTTGCAGCCCGTCGTCCAGCAACGCAGCCAGCACCGGTGAACGTTCGCACAGTGTCACCTTGCAGCCGACGCTCGCCAGTACGAAAGCATCGCGCCCCAGTCCGGCGGTGGCATCCCATATCACCGGGTCGAAGCCGGGTTTGACGCCCGCCGCGCGCGCCAGAGGCTGGCCGCGTCCGCCGCCGAAACGCAGCCGGTGGCCCAGTGCGCCACCGACAAAATCCACCCGCACGGTACCACCCTCGGTGGCATCCGGGGCACGTAGCTGAAGCCCTTCGTTATCGAGATACAGAACGTAACTTGTCGCAGGTGCCTGTTTCAGGCGCGGGAGGCCAAAACGTTTGCAGAGCGCAGTGGCGCGCGCGTCAAGTGCAGGATTTGGGCAGAACAGACCGATATCACTGGCGGAGGCTGGCATCCACGCAGTGTACCGCAGGACTTAAATGGGGTCAGAGCACATTTTTACTATTGTATTCCGAATCAGGAATATTAGTAAAATATGTGCTCTGACCCATTTAATTCAATTAATCACCGGGCCGTGCCTTTGCTAGAATGTCCCGCTATGGATGTCTCATCGATTATCGACCCGCTTAACGCCGCCCAGCGCGAGGCGGTCACTGCATCACCCGACCCGCTGCTGGTGCTGGCCGGGGCGGGCAGTGGCAAGACGCGCGTGCTGGTGCACCGTATTGCCTGGCTGGTGCAGGTGGAGAACCTGTCACCGTACGGGATTCTTGCGGTGACCTTTACCAACAAGGCGGCCGGCGAGATGCGAACCCGCATCGAACAGCTGATCGGGGTGCCGGTGCGCGGTATGTGGGTCGGGACTTTTCACGGCCTGGCGCACCGCCTGCTGCGTGCGCACTGGCAGGATGCCGGCCTGCCACAGTCTTTCCAGGTGCTGGATTCCGACGACCAGTACCGGGTGATACGCCGCATACTCAAGGCGCTGGAGCTGGACGAGAGCCGCTGGCCGCCGCGTCAGATGCAGTGGTACATCAATGCGCGCAAGGACGAGGGCCAGCGCCCGCAGCATATCGAGCACAAGGGTGATCCCTGGCAGCGTCAGCAGATCGCTGTCTACCAGGCCTACGAAGAGCTCTGCCAGCGCTCCGGGCTGGTGGACTTTGCCGAACTGCTGCTGCGCGCACACGAGCTGTGGCTGCAACACCCGGAACTGCTGGCGCACTACCAGCAACGCTTCCAGCACATCCTGGTCGACGAGTTCCAGGATACCAATACCATCCAGTACGCCTGGTTGCGCGTGCTGTCCGGCAAGCAGGGCAAAATCACCATCGTCGGTGACGACGATCAGTCTATCTATGGCTGGCGTGGTGCGAAGATCGAAAACCTGCAGCGCTTTGGCAAGGACTTCCCCGGCGCACGTACCCTGCGCCTGGAACAGAACTACCGTTCCACCGGCGTGATCCTGAAAGCCGCCAACGCACTCATCGCGCGCAATGATGACCGGCTGGGCAAGAACCTGTGGACCGATGGCAGTGACGGTGAGCTTATCCAGCTGTACACCGCCATGAACGAACACGACGAAGCGCAATTCGTCGTCGAGCGTATCAAGGCGTTGATCGAGCATGGTGCGTCGCACAGCGCCAATGCCATCCTGTACCGCTCCAACGCCCAGTCACGTGTATTCGAGGATCGCCTGTTGTCGGCCGGTATCGCCTACCGGGTGTACGGCGGCCTGCGTTTCTTCGAGCGCCAGGAAATCAAGGATGCACTGGCTTACCTGCGCCTGTGCCAAAACCACGAAGACGATGCTTCCTTTGATCGCGTCGTTAACCAGCCGCCGCGCGGGATCGGTGAACGGACCCTGGGCGTCGTGCGGGATCACGCGCGCGCACAACAGATGTCGCTGTGGTCAGCGGCGCATGCGCTGGTTAACAGTGACACGCTGAATGCGCGCGCCCGTAATGCGCTGGCCGCTTTCCTGGAAATCATTACGACCTTTGCGGATGATATCGAAACCCTGACGCTGGGTGAACAGGTCGAGCATGTTGTCGAATGCAGCGCGCTCAAGGAACACTACAAAAAAGAAAAAGGTGAAAAGGGCCAGGCGCGTATCGAGAACCTGGAAGAACTGGTGAACGCAGCGCGTGAGTTCGAATACGACGCCGTGGAGGAAGAAGACCTGGAGCCGTTGCCCGCTTTCCTGTCACACGCGGCACTGGAGGCCGGCGAAGGACAGGGTGACAAGTGGGAAGACTGCGTGCAGCTGATGACGCTGCATTCCGCCAAGGGCCTTGAGTTCGATTCGGTATTCCTGTGCGGCCTGGAAGAAGGGTTGTTTCCGCACCAGCGTTCGATCGAGGAAGCGGGTCGCCTGGAGGAGGAACGGCGCCTGTGTTACGTCGGTATCACGCGCGCCTGCAAACGCCTGTTCCTCAGCCATGCGCAGAGCCGGCGCCTGCATGGCAGCGAGTCTTACAGTATGCCGTCGCGTTTCCTCGGGGAAATCCCCACGGACCTGATTGAGGAAATACGTCCGCGCATCCAGGTCAACCGGCCGTATGCCGCGCAGCAATCCTTTACACAACAACACATCGAACCGGCACCGCAGGGTCTGCAGCTCGGGCAGCGCGTACAGCATGCCAAGTTTGGTGACGGCGTGGTGTTGAATTACGAGGGGCAGGGCGCGCATGCGCGCGTGCAGGTCAACTTTGAAAGTGCCGGCAGCAAGTGGCTGGTGGTGGCCTACGCCAACCTGCAACCGGCGTAGGTTTACTGGTTATTGGCTGAAGCTGGCGGCAGCACCTTGCGCAGCCAGAAATAGCCCAGCAGCGCGGAAACGAACGAGCCGCCGAGAATACCCAGCCGGTCCTGGTAGAGGTACGGCGAATCGGCGTCCTCGAAGGCCAGCGAACCGATAAACATACTCATGGTAAAGCCGACGCCGCACAGGATGGCGATACCGTACAGCTGGCTCCAGCCCACGTTCTCCGGCAGTTTCGCGATACCCGTTTTTATCCCCAGCCAGCACAGGCCGAACACACCGACCTGTTTGCCGACGATCAGCCCCAGCGCGATACCTACCGGCACCGGACCGAGGATCTGCTCCATGCTCATGCCCTGCAATGAGACGCCGGCATTCACAAAAGCGAACAGGGGCAGGATGACGAACGACACACTGCCGTGCAGGTCGTGCTCCAGCTGGTGCAGGGGCGACATGCCTGTCTCGGGATCTTCCTTGATCGGGATGAACATGGCCAGCAGTACACCGGCGAGTGTTGCGTGTATGCCGGACTTGAGCAGTGCCGCCCACATAATGATGCCGATCAGGATATAGGCGCTCAGCGCCATACTGCCGCGCCAGTGGATAAACGCCAGCAGGCCGATACAGCCCACAGTCGTGTACAGCGCGCTCATCGACAGGTCGGCGGTATAGAACAGTGCAATGATCAATATGGCGCCGACGTCGTCGAAAATGGCCAGCGAGACCAGGAAGATTTTCAGCTGCGGTGGTACGCGTGAACCCAGCAGCGCCAGGATGCCGAGTGCGAAAGCGATGTCGGTCGCGGCGGGAATGGCCCAGCCGCTGGTTGCCAGTTCGTCGCCGCGGTTGACGTACAGGTAGATCAGGGCCGGCACCACCATACCGCCCACTGCGCCGATGGCCGGCAGGGTGATTTTACGGGCCTCGGACAGTTCCCCTTCGATAAACTCCCGCTTCAGTTCCAGTCCGATGAGGAAGAAGAACACGGCCATCAGGCCATCGTTGATCCATAGCAGCGAGGGTTTGGCGATCTCAAAGGCGCCGATGCGGATGTGTACCGGGATATCGAGGAACTTGTCGTAATAGACCGACAGTGGTGAATTCGCCAGTATCAAGGCGATGATCGAGGCCGCTATCAGCAGTATGCCGCTGGCGGCTTCCATTTTGAGAAAGTCACGGATGCCGTAAATCATGGCGCGATCATACTACACGTGGCGGGTCGTGTTGCAGTCCCGGTGAGATTTTCGTTCAGTCGACGCGGCCCACTCTTTGCAGGTGCGATGCCGGCAGGCGCGTGATATTCATCAGCGCCTCGCGGGGTTTGCCGATGTAGTTGCCCTGTGCATAGTCCACGCCGTAGTTGCGCAGCAGTTCCAGCGTGGTGGAATCCTCGACATATTCGGCAATGGTCTGTTTGCCCAGCGCGTGGGCGACCTGGTTCATGGATTGCACCATGGCCTGGTCGATATGGCTGTCGGCCATGCCCTGTACAAAGGTACCGTCGATCTTGAGCTTGTCGACCGGCAGGTGTTTCAGGTAGGCGAAGGACGAGAAGCCGGCCCCGAAATCATCCAGCGCGAACTGGCAGCCCATGGACTTGAGGGCGGAGATGAATTTTTCCGCTTCCGACAGTTTGGCGATGGCCGCCGTCTCGGTAATCTCGAAGCAGACCCGTGACGGGTCGATGTTGCTGTCGTTCAGCAGTTCGTGAATCATCGGCAGCAGCGTCGCATCCTCGAAGGCCTTGCCGGACAGGTTGATGGAGAAGCGCACCGCCTCGCCCTGCTGGTGCAGGCGCGCCAGCTGGGTCAGCGCGCGCCTGACGATCCAGCGATCCACCGCGTGGATCAGGCCGAAGCGTTCCGCCGCCGGCATGAAGCCGCCCGGCAGGATAATCTCGCCGTCGTCGCACACCATGCGCACCAGCACTTCGTAGTCCTGCACCTGGTCGTCATTGAGCGCCATGATCGGCTGGTAAACCAGCTGGAACTTGTCCTTCTCCAGCATTTCACGCACGCGTGAGGCCCAGCCCATGTCTTCCGCCATGCCGGCCTTGTTGCTGTCGCTCGGGTCATAGAGGTTGATGCGATTACGGCCCTGCGCCTTGGCCAGGTTGCAGGCGATGTCGGCATGCGACAGTGCTTCCTCGGCGGATTCCACCAGTGCGTCGATAATGGCGGCGCCGATACTGCAGCTGATATTGAAACTCTTGGCATCCTGCAGGAAACGGTAGTCCTCGATCAGGACCCGGAAATGTTCCGCCGCCGACAGCACGTTGGCGGGGCGGATGTTGTACAGCAACAGGGTGAATTCATCGCCGCCGAAACGCGCCAGCAGGTCGCCGTCGCGCACATGGCTGAGCAGCAGCCGTGTGACCTCGACCAGCAGCTTGTCGCCGGCCGCATGCCCCAGGGTGTCGTTGATGTACTTGAACTGGTCAAGGTCGATATAGAACAGCGCGCAGGTATTGTCCGGGTCGCGGGATACGCGCGCCACGGTACGCTCCAGTTCCTGCTGGAAGTAGTGGCGGTTGAACAGGCGTGTCAGCGAGTCGTGTTCCGCCTGGTAGGTCAGCTGTTCGTGGAAGGCTTTCTGGTCGGTGATGTCGCGTGCGGTGCCGCTGATCTGGGTGATGAGGCCCTGCGCATTGCGGTGCGCCTTGGCGTTGAAGCTCAGCTGGCGGCGGTTGCCGTCCCGGTCCAGGTGCACGGTTTCGTACTGGTACAGGTCCTTGCCGCCGAGCAGGCCGCTGAAGGCCAGCTGGTCGGCCTCGCAGTTGTCGGGTGCGCAGAATTCGGAAATCGAGCGGCCCAGCATGTCTTCGGGTTCCATGCCGTAGATGACTCGCGACGAGGTATTGAGGTAACTCCAGCAGCCCTGTGGGTCGACGCTCCATACCAGGTCGTGCGCGGTCTCTACCAGCGCCCGGTAGCGCGCTTCCGCATCCAGCAGTTCGTGTTCGGCGGACTTGCGCTGGGAGATGTCGGCGACCATGCAGGTGAACATGCTCTTGCCACTGATTTTCATGGCCGAGATGCGCAGTGAGATCTGGATTTTCGAGCCGTTGCGGTGCATGCCCTCGACTTCGCGTTCCTCGGCGTGTGCATTGATAGACTGCCGGACCTGGAACACGTCGGGCAGCAACGAGGCCAGGTGGCGGGCGCGTATTTCCTGTGCGAGGTAGCCGAACAGGCGTTCCGCAGCCGGATTGAAGGTGTCGATCAGGCCGTCTTCATCGACCACGATGATGCCTTCTGCGGCCGTGTCGACAATGGCGCGCACGTGGGTCTCCTGGTCGCCGAGGCGCTGGAACACCTTGCCCAGGGCCTGCGTCAGGTGGCCGATCTCGTCGGTGGAGGCCGGCCGCAGCTTGGCGAGGTCCACGTTGGTGGAGGCGCCGCTGCGGTTAAACAGTTCATGGAACGGCCGCAGTGCCTGCTGCATACTGCGGATCGACAGCAGGCTGATGGTGGCGGTGATGATGCCCAGCGCCATCCAGGTAACCAGGTAACCCGTGTCCAGCTCGCCGGTGTGTAACCAGTGGTACTCGACCAGTAATGAATAGGAGAGCAGCGGCACCAGTCCCGCCAGCAGCAGGGTGCGTGACTTGAGGCTGACCAGTACCCGGTCCAGCCCCAGTACCCCGGCCAGCTTGCCGAGCTGGTGCAGGCCGAACAGGTAGGCGGGCATGCCGACCAGTACCACGGTAATGGCCTGCAGTAACAGGAAGTGCGTGAAGGCGAAGCGGTTGTCGCTGGTTATGCCTCCATCCAGGCTCCAGAACACCAGCAGCGGGCTGATCAGCGCATGCAGCGCCATCAGGGTCCAGAATTCGCGACTGAAGCGCTGTAACAGGTTGTGCAGGTGCGAGGGCGCGTTGCCGCCATCGGGATGTTGCACGGCCCAGGTAGTCAGCGGTGTGATCAGGCGTTGCAGTTGCAGCAGTGACAGGAAGACCAGGGCGATGGAGAAAACCGGGACCACACCGGCGGCGAGCACCTGTTGTAACTGCCAGGTGCTGATAACACCGAACAGTATGGCAGCGCTGAAGCCTACCAGTGGCGCCAGCAAAAAACCCAGAAATAGCAGTATCGAAAAACGGGCGCCTATGCGCTCCGGAGCATCCAGCATGTTTCCCCCAAGAAACAGCGAATTTTGCTTCCGCGTGCCTGCAAGGTTGTTATAATTTGCCAGTCTGCATAATTTCCTTATTAAGCAGCATACTACAGCATCAATCGTGGAAATTGGCGAGCATAATGGCATAACCCGCGAGATTTGCAAGAGTTAATTTTGACAGGCCCTGTCGCAGGCAAGGCCGTACAATAGCCGCCAGAATCAAATTCAGTCTGCAGGGGATAGCATGAAAAGAAGACGTTTCTTACGCCAACTGGGTGGCGGGGCGCTGGTCGCGGGCGTGGCACTGGGTGCCGGTTGTGGCGGGCAGGACAAACCGGCTGATAAATCCGCAGCGTCTGCCGGTCGCGCCGCGTTCAAACCGCTGAACTGGAAAATGGTCACCACCTGGCCGAAGAATTTCCCCGGCCTCGGCACCGGCGCCAACCGGCTTGCAGAACTGATCACACAGATGAGCGGCGGCCGCATCACGGTCAAGGTGTATGGCGCGCGTGAACTGGTGCCGCCGTTCGAGGTGTTCGACGCGGTCTCCAGCGGTATCGCCGAACTGGGCCACGGCTCCGCCTATTACTGGAAAGGCAAATCCGAAGCCGCGCAGTTTTTTTCCGCGGTGCCGTTCGGTCTGACCGCCGATGAAATGAACGCCTGGCTGTACCATGGCGGTGGCATGGAGCTGTGGCACGAGACTTATGCGCCGTTCGGCCTGGTGCCGATGGCAGCGGGCAACACCGGCGTACAGATGGCCGGCTGGTTCAACCGCGAGATCAATACCCTGGAAGACCTCAAGGGCCTGAAGATGCGCATCCCCGGGCTGGGCGGTGAAGTGCTGGCACGCGCGGGCGGCCTGCCGGTCAGCCTGCCCGGTGGTGAGCTGTTTACCTCGCTGCAATCCGGTGCTATCGACGCCACAGAGTGGGTGAACCCGTATAACGACCTGGCGTTCGGCCTGTACAAGGCGGCGAAGTATTACTACTACCCGGGCTGGCACGAGCCGGGCACCACGCTGGAATGCATGGTGAACAAGCCGGCCTTCGATGCGCTGCCCGAAGAATTGCAGATCATCGTGCGCAATGCCGCGCGGGTTGCCAACCAGGACATGCTGACGGAGTACATTGCGCGCAACAACCAGGCCCTGCAGACGCTGGTCAATGACCACCAGGTGGATGTACGCAAACTGCCGGACACGGTGCTTGATCGCCTGCGCGACCTTTCGGACCAGGTGGTGGCGGAGGTTGCCGAAAAGGACGACCTGTCACGGCGTGTGTACGAGTCGTTCCGTGATTTCCGCACCCAGGTGATGCAGTGGAGCGATATCTCCGCGCGCGCCTACCTGAACGCCAGGGCGGGTTGAACGCATGTTGAAATGGCTGGATAGTATTCCGCTGGGCATCCTGGCCATCATGGCCGTGTTCCTGGGGCTTGCGCCCTTCACGCCCGAACCGCACCTGTGGCAGAAGCTGAACATGCTGTTCGCGGGGGAGCTGGTGAAGCCCATCGATATCTTCGACCTGTTCATGCACGGCACGCCGGCCGTGCTGCTGGTGATCCGCCTGTTGCGCATGCGCCGCTAGCGGGCGCAGGCGCTCTCGGGAGAGACATTCTCACGGGGCATCAGCCATTCTTTATTATTTCGGAAATATCATCCCCGTTTATCAGCTTCCACCAGTCAGGCGGGGCTTTCCACGCCCTCAAATCCTCGCGTGCCTGGGTAAGCCACATCCCGATATGTAAATGGTCCGTGGTAAACGTACCTCTAAATACGGTCGAAGCCTCGGGATTAAAGCGGTCGTCGTTGCTTAGCTCGTAACGGCAAAGCACCTTGCCGTCCGGTCTTAAGTTAAAATCAATAAAGAAATTACCATGTAAATTCCCGATTTGTTCCCGGCGCGTCGTACCAAAAGAATCAGCCAGAGCCTGTAGTGGTTTGATAACGAATTTTCGGTATTCGGCAACATCCATGAAGTAACTGATCTTGCCGGTAAAACGCGGCGTTTTGAAGTGGCAATCACCCCAAAGTGTGCTGTTGTCACACTCTGTATAAGGTGAGAAAGCGCACTCCAGTTGGCGGGTTTTAAAAATCATGCGGCCTCCGGTAAAACGGTTTTCCTCTCTCAGGTATGGGTTACCCGTATACCAGTCCGGGTAGCCAGGTCGCCAGCGCCGGCCATAAAGCCAGCAGGCCCAGCATGAGCAGCTGGATACCAATGAACGGCACGACACCGCGATAGATGTCGCGGGTGGTGATGCTGGCCGGCGCCACGCCTCGCAGGTAGAACAGCGCAAAGCCGAACGGCGGGGTCAGGAAAGAGGTTTGCAGATTGATGGCGATCATGATGCCCAACCACACCGGGTCCAGCCCCATGGCCAGCAATACCGGCCCGACGATGGGTACCACCACGAACGTGATCTCGATAAAGTCGAGCACGAAACCCAGCAGGAACATCAGCAGCATCACCACCAGCATGGCGCCGAGCACGCCACCGGGCAGTTGCATGAGCAGGTGCTCGACCAGTTCGTCACCGCCGAAACCGCGGAACACCAGCGAGAACACGGCGGCGCCGATGAGGATCAGGAACACCATGCTGGACACCCTCAGCGTGCTGCGCACCACTTCACGCAGGACCGCCACCGTGCAGCGTCGGCGCGAGACAGCCAGCAGCATGGCGCCGACCGCGCCGACTGATGCCGCCTCGGTTGGCGTGGCGAATCCGCCCAGGATCGAGCCCAGCACCGCCAGGATCAGCAGCAGCGGTGGCATCAGCGCCTGCAGGGCCCGCGCGGCGCTGACCTCCCGGTCATTTTCCGCGGCCACCGGCATGGCCTGTGGCCGGCGTATGGCGACCGCGACCAGGTAGGCGAGATACAACAGCACCAGCAACAGGCCGGGGATTAGTGCGCCGGCGAACAGGTCACCGACCGAGACTGTCTCGGGGGCGTAGATGCCCTGGTCGAGCTGGGCCTGCTGGTAGGCCGAGGACAGCACATCGCCCAGCAGCACCAGCACGATGGAGGGCGGAATGATCTGGCCCAGTGTGCCGGAAGCGCAGATGGCACCGGCGGCGATTCTCGGGTCGTAGCCATGGCGCAGCATGGTGGGCAGTGACATCAGGCCCATGGTGACCACGGTGGCGCCGACAATGCCGGTGCTGGCCGCCAGCAGCATGCCGACCAGCATTACCGAGATACCCAGCCCGCCGCGCAGGCGCCCGAACAGCGCCGACATGGTCTCCAGCAGGTTTTCCGCGATGCGCGAGCGTTCCAGCATCACGCCCATGAATACAAACAGCGGCACGGCGACCAGCGTTTCGTTGGTCATGATGCCGTACAGCCGGTTGGGCAGTGCGTTCAGGAAGGCGACATCGAAATTGCCCATCAACTGGCCGACGACAGCAAAGCCAAGCGCCGTGCCGGCGAGGCTGAAGGCCACCGGGTAGCCGGCCAGCAGCACCAGGAATACGCTGGCGAACATCAGCAGTGCCATACCGCCGTTCATGTGCTGTCTTCGGCCTGAGCAGTCATCAGGGTGGCAAGGCTGGCCAGCGCCTGGCTGATGCCCTGCAGGATCAGCAGCATGGCTGCCAGCGGGATCAGCGTTTTCAGCAGGTACACGTAGGGTAGGCCGCCGGTTTCGCGGGAGCCCTCGCGCAGCGCCCAGGCGGTGGCCATGTAGTCCCAGCTGATCCACAGCAGAAAGCTGCACACCGGCAGCAGCAGGAACAGGGTGCCCAGCAGGTCGACCATGGCCTTGCCGCGCGCTGAAAAGCCGCGGTAGAAAATATCCACGCGCACGTGCGCGTCATGTTTCAGGGTATAGGCCGCGCCCAGCAGGAACAGGCTGGCGTGCAGGTAGAGGATGGATTCCTGCATCGCGATCCAGCCGAGCTGAAGGGCATAACGCAGCACCACCACGGCAAAGGTGACCAGCACCAGGGCCAGCGCAAGCCAGGCGCTGGTGTTGCCGACGCGCTCGGCGATACGGTCGAGCCGCGCCGAGATACTGGCAAGCGTGCTTACCAGCGGAACAGCACCCAGTGCGGAATCTGGATATCCGGCTCCGCCTCGGAGCGCCAGGACTCCATCGAGCCGTCACCGTCCTTGTCGACCAGGTAGTAGGGCGGTGCGTGTTTCGGAATGACCTTGATCATATACAGCCGTCCGTTGACCCGGTATTCCTCGATGGTCTTGTCCTTGCGCTGGATGATGTTCACCTCCGGCTCGATTTCCTCCTGGCCTTCCTGGTCGCTCAGGCTGGGTGGCGGCGGGGCATCTTTATCCGGTGTTTTGGCGGCATTGGCGCCGGGGCTGATGGCAAGCAGCAGCAGGGCCGGTAGCAGAAAGCGTTGCATAAAATTATCCATGGCAGTGACTCGTGTGCGCAGTGCGCTGTTACAGCTCAAGCAGGATTTCCTGCTCGCTGGGCAGGGGTTCGAAGCCCCGCTTGTCATAATGATCAAAGATAGCATCGACCACTTCCTGTGGCGTGTCCAGTACCCGGAACAGATCCATATCCTCGGGATTGATGGTGCCTTCCCTGACCAGTGATTCCCGGAACCAGCCGATCAGCCCCTCCCAGAACGGGCGGTGCACCAGGATGATGGGGATATGACGGGATTTTCCGGTCTGCACCAGGGTCAGGATTTCGGCCAGTTCATCGAGTGTGCCGAAGCCGCCGGGCAGTACCACGTAGGCCGAGGCATATTTCACGAACATCACCTTGCGGGAAAAGAAATGCCGGAAATTCAGTTCGATATCCTGGTACGGATTGCTGGTCTGCTCGTGCGGCAGCATGATATTGAGGCCGATGCTGGGTGAGCGGCCGGCGAAGGCGCCCTTGTTGGCCGCCTCCATGATACCCGGGCCGCCGCCGCTGACCACCGAGAACCCCGAATCCGACAGCGCCCGCGCGATATCCTCGGCCAGTTTATAGTTCGGGTGGTCAGGTGCGGTACGCGCGGAACCGAAAATGCTGACCGAGGGTTTGATCTTCGCCAGCCGCTCGAAGCCTTCCACGAACTCCGCCATGATCTGGAAAATCTTCCACGATTCCCGGGTCAACTGGCTGGTATCGGCCTGGTCGGGCGTGGGGCGGTGCTGCCGCGGCTGTTTGTCCATGCTCTGTCCTGTGCTGGTGTCGGCGGAATGATACCATCGCACCCTGATTAAACCGAGACATACAGCATGGCATCCGATACCGCCCCCCCGTTCATCCTGGTCGATGGCTCTTCTTATTTATACCGTGCCTTTCATGCGCTGCCCGAGCTGAGTACCTCTGACGGTCAGCAGACCGGCGCGATTTACGGTGTGCTGAACATGCTGCGCAAGCTGGTGGAGACCTACCGGCCGCAGCACATGGCGGTTGTGTTTGATGCGAAAGGCAAAACTTTCCGCGACGAGTTGTTCGAGCAGTACAAGGCCAACCGCCCGTCGATGCCGCCGGAACTGTCTTCACAGGTCGGCCCGTTGCTGGAACTGGTACAGGCCATGGGCCTGCCGATGCTGCAGGTGCCCGGCGTGGAGGCCGACGACGTGATCGGCACACTGGCAGTCCAGGCTTCCGCAAACGGTATGAACACGGTGATCTCCACCGGTGACAAGGATCTTGCGCAGTTGGTCAACAGCCGGGTGACGCTGATCAATACCATGAATGCCAGCACCCTGGATGAGCCGGGCGTGCTGGACAAGTTCGGTGTGCGGCCGGACCAGATTATCGATTACCTGGCGCTGGTGGGCGACACCTCGGACAACATCCCCGGTATCCCCAAAGTCGGTCCCAAGACCGCCGCCAAATGGCTCAAACAGTACGGCTCACTGGACGAGCTGGTAGCGCATGCCGACGAGATCAAGGGCAAGGTCGGCGAAAGCCTGCGCGAACACCTCGACCAGCTGGCGCTGTCGAAGCAGCTGGCGACCATCCGCTGTGATGTCGAGCTGGAGGCGAAGCCGCAGGATCTCCGGGTTCAGGCGCCGGATATCGAACTGTTGCGCGACGGGTACCGGCGGCTGGAATTCCACAACTGGCTGAAACGCCTGGACGGTGATGGCGCAACCGATGCTGCACAGGATGCCCCGCCCGAGGCGCCCGCAACCGATTACCAGACCATTCTCACTGAAGCGCAGTTCGATGCCTGGCTGGAGCGCCTGCAACGGGCCGAGTTGTTCGGCTTTGATACAGAGACCACCAGCCTGGATTACATGCAGGCCGAAATCGTCGGCCTGTCGTTCGCCATCGAGCCCGGTGAGGCGGCCTATCTGCCGGTGGCGCACGACTACCCGGGGGCGCCCGAACAGCTGCCGCGTGACCAGGTACTGGCGCGCCTCAAGCCGCTGCTGGAGGACCCGCGCAAGACCAAGCTGGGGCACCATCTTAAATATGATCGTAATGTACTGGCCAACCACGGGATCCGCCTGGACGGTATCGCCTACGATTCGATGCTGGAATCCTACGTGCTGGACAGTACGGCGAGCCGTCACGATCTTGATTCGTTGTGCCGGAAATACCTGGGGCATACCAACATCAAGTTTGAGGAAGTTGCGGGCAAGGGGGTAAAGCAACTGACGTTCAACCAGGTGCCGCTGGAAAGTGCCGCACCCTATGCCGCAGAAGATGCCGACATGACGTTGCGCCTGCACCAGCTGTTCTGGCCGCGCCTCTGTCAGCACGAAAAACTGAAAGCCCTGTTCGAGGAGCTGGAGCGGCCGTTATTATATGTGCTGTCCGACATGGAGCGTACCGGCGTCAAGGTCGACGTGGCGAAGCTCAGACAACAGAGCGGGGAACTGGCCGCGCGCATGCAGGAAGTGGAAAGTGCTGCCTACGAACTGGCCGGTGAGCCGTTCAACATGGCTTCACCCAAACAGATCCAGTCCATCCTGTTCGAGCGCCAGGCATTGCCGGTGCTGGCAAAGACACCCAAGGGCGCGCCGTCCACGGCCGAGCCGGTGTTACAGGAACTGGCACTGGATTACCCGTTGCCGAAACTGATCCTGGAACACCGTTCGCTGAGCAAACTCAAATCCACGTATACCGACAAGCTGCCCGGGCAGGTCAACCCGGTGACCGGGCGCGTGCATACCTCTTACCATCAGGCCGTGGCCGCTACCGGGCGTTTGTCGTCCAGCGATCCGAATCTGCAGAACATCCCGATTCGCAGTGCCGAGGGACGGCGTATTCGCCAGGCGTTTATTGCCGAGCCGGGTTTTGAAATCCTCGCTGCTGACTATTCGCAGATCGAGTTGCGCATCATGGCGCACCTGTCGGGCGACGCCGGGCTGGTGCAGGCCTTTGCGCGCGGAGAAGACATTCACCGCGCCACCGCTGCTGAAGTTTTCGGAACCACGCCGGAGCAGGTCAGTACCGGGCAGCGGCGTTCGGCCAAGGCGATTAATTTCGGGTTGATCTACGGGATGTCGGCCTTCGGCCTGGCAAAGCAGCTGGGCATCGAGCGTGGTCGTGCGCAGGATTATGTCGACCTGTATTTCAGGCGCTATCCCGGCGTGAAGGACTATATGGACCGCACCCGCGAACTGGCGCGCGAGCAAGGTTACGTGGAGACGCTGTTCGGGCGCCGTCTGTACCTGCCGGATATCAATGCGCGTAATGCGGCACGGCGCCAGGCGGCGGAGCGCACGGCCATTAATGCGCCGATGCAGGGTACCGCGGCGGACATCATCAAGAAAGCCATGCTCTCTGTGCACGACTGGGTTAAAACCCGCAGCAATGACGTCAGCATGATTATGCAAGTACACGATGAACTTGTGTTCGAAGTGTCACTGACAGAACGTCAGGACGTTGCTGAAGAAATACGCCAGCGCATGGAGACAGCGGCACAACTTTCCGTACCCCTGGTCGTGGACATCGGCAGCGGGAGTAACTGGGACGAGGCACACTGAACAGGCGCCCGGTTTTTACAGGCCCTGCTTCGGGTGACAGCCTGTCACCCGACAGTTAAAAACAAACGTTTTGGCGCCGTAATAACCGGACTTATTATGCGTTGATTAATTGCAGTTTATTACCATTGGTCCACTACACAACTCCGGAAAATGAACTATAGTGATAAGCAGTGAGCGTGAGCGATCTGTTAAAGACGAAAGAGGTAAAAACCCCCGAACAGGAAACTTTGCACATATCGAGTAGTCCAACGCCATGGAGAGCGTTGCAGGCTGATGCTCCCCGTTGACAGGATTCTAGACGGGAATTCCTCCAACCCGGTTTCCCCAAGCCGGGTGTTCTTGACCCCGGTGCTTCCCCCCCTTGCATTCCGGGGTTTTTTTTGTCCGTTTTTTATTCCCCTACAGAGTCTATGCTTTCCGCCAGCCAGTTGTTCAACACCAGCCGTGCCTCGTCGATGCCGGTTTTCTTCAGCGAGGAAAACAGCTGCACACTGGCATCGGGATGAAAGCCGGGCAGACGTTTGCGTACCGACAGCAGACTGCTGCTGGCCGGCCCGCGTTTCAGCTTGTCGGCCTTGGTCAGCAGAATATGTACCGGCAGGTCGACGTCGGCACACCAGTACAACATCTGCTGGTCAAAATCAGTCAGTGGGTGGCGGCAGTCCATCAACAGAATCAGGCCGCGCAGTGACTCGCGGATATGCAGGTATTCCGTCAGGCTGCGCTGCCATTTTTCCTTCATCGCCACCGGGACTTTGGCGTAGCCGTAGCCTGGCAAATCCACCAGGCGGCGGTTGTCTCCCAGGTCAAAAAAATTGATTTGCTGGGTGCGGCCGGGTGTCTTGCTGGTGCGTGCCAGCGCGCGTTGTCCACTGAGGGTGTTGAGAGCGCTGGATTTACCGGCGTTGGAGCGGCCGGCGAAAGCCACCTCGGCGCCGCTGTCGAGGGGTGCGAGCCGGGTTTCGGGGACACTGGTGAGAAAACGGGCATGGCGGAAATCGATAGTCATGACGCTATTTTCGCACAGATCTCTTACGTTTGTGTTGACCGGCCGGGACCTCGCTGGTATACAGGTGGGCTCTTTTTTGGGTGCCGGCCCGGTTACGGTCCGGTGCGGCCCGCACAGCAATCTGGAGATCCTATCAAGATGAACAAGTGGCTTGTTTTTGCAGCAGTATTTTCTTTGGCCGGTGGTACATCCCAGGCCTGGGCCGGTGGCGACGCGGTTGCCGGCAAAACCAAGTCAGCGGCTTGTGCGGGTTGTCACGGCATGGATGGCAACAGCGTCAACCCGGACTGGCCGAAACTGGCCGGCCAGGGCGAGCGCTACCTCAGCAAGCAGCTGCAGGACTTCAAGAGCAGCGCACGCAGCAATGCCACCATGGCGCCCATGGTTGCGGCCCTGAACGAGCAGGATATGGCTGACCTGGCGGTATTTTTCTCGGGTCAGACCAGGGCCGCCGGTGCCGCAGACGAGGCGCTGGTCGAGCTGGGGCAGAAGATCTACCGAGGTGGCAACCCGGCCAGCGGTGTCGCGGCCTGTATCGGCTGCCACGGCCCGAACGGCGCCGGCAACCCCGCCGCCGGTTTTCCGTCGCTTAGCGGTCAGCATGCCAAATATGTCGCAACCCAGCTGAACGCCTTCAAGTCCGGCACGCGCAGCAACGATGCCGGCAAGATGATGCGCAACATCGCGGCCAAAATGAGCGAAAAGGAAATCAATGCTGTGGCCTCTTATGTGCAGGGCCTGCACTGAGTAAGCTGCATGACTGAATAAAAAAGGCGGCCTCTGGCCGCCTTTTTTATTCCGGTTGCCCGACCGGGGCGTGGCTGGAACTCCCGGGCGTGGAAACAGTCAATTCACCGGGGGCCGGGTCAGGCCGTGTGCTTATCCCGGGCCGGTCTGGGTTACCATACGCACTACCGTTCACTGCCGGGTTCACGCGTAATATTTTTGGGGTATATGGAGTAAAGAGAATGAAAAAAATATTTACACTGTTTACGTTGTTGCTGTTGTCGCCTTTTGCATCTGCCGGTTTTGATGAAGGTATCGAATACCAGACCCTCGGCAGTGTGCAACCGACAGTTAATGAAGACAGGATCGAGGTGCTGGAGCTGTTCTGGTACGGTTGTCCGCACTGCTATTTCCTGGAACCCGAATTACACGCCTGGCTGAAAAACAAACCTGACGACGTGGTGTTTGTGCGCCTGCCGGCGGTGCTGGGCCCGAGCTGGGAGTTGCATGCGCGCGCGTTCTATACCGCACAGCTGCTGGGTGTCCTGGACAAGGTTCACACCCCGCTCTTCGAGCGCATTCACAAGGACCGGAAACCGGTGCGCAACGTTGCAGATGTGAAAAAGATCTTCATGGCACAGGGTGTATCCGAACAGGATTTTGACAACACCTACAAATCTTTCGCCGTTATTACCAAAACCAACCGCGCCAAACAGGCGGCCCGTCTGTATGGCATCAAGGGTGTGCCGACGCTGGTGGTTAACGGCAAGTACCGCACCACCGCACAGCTGGCCGGCGGTAACAAGGAAATGCTGGAAGTGGTCGACTTCCTGGTCGAGAAAGAGCGCAAGGCGAAGGCCGGCGCAGCGCAAGCCGCAAGCCAGCCGCAGTAAAATCTCCTTCCGGTCATGTACATGAGTGTGTACATGACCGGACCTCTTCAAAGGAATACTGAATGAATGCAGCGCAGCTTTTCGTGAAGTGCCTGGAGAACGAGGGTGTGGAATACATTTTCGGTATTCCCGGCGAAGAGAATCTCGACGTGATGGATGCGCTGCTCGATTCCAGCATTTGTTTCGTGACCACGCGCCATGAACAGGGCGCCGCCTTCATGGCCGATGTGTACGGCCGTCTTACCGGGCGCGCCGGTGTCTGCCTGTCCACGCTGGGGCCGGGTGCCACCAACCTGATGACCGGGGTCGCCGATGCCAACATGGATCATGCCCCGGTGGTTGCCATTGCCGGGCAGGCCGGTACCAACCGCCTGCACAAGGAATCGCACCAGGTGCTGGACCTGGAAGAAATGTTCCGGCCCATCACCAAGTATGCTTCGCGTGTGTTGTCGCCGGACGTGGTACCGGAGATGGTGCGCAAGGCATTCAAGGTGGCGGAGTCGGAAAAGACCGGCGCCACCTTTATTGAATTTCCCGAAGATGTCGCGCGTATGCCGGCGGTGGCGAAACCGCTGCCGGTCAACCAGCCGTTTCCGCCCGAGCCGCCGGTGCAGCAGGTGGAGCGTGCCGCGCGGCTGATTTCCGCGGCGCGCAATCCCATGATCCTGGCCGGCAACGGCGTGGTGCGCGCCGGCGCCTGGAAACACCTGGCCGAGTTTGCCGAGCAACTCAACATACCGGTCGCCAATACCTTCATGGCCAAGGGCGTGACACCGTTCCGTAACCGTACTTCACTGGCCAGTGCGGGCCTGCAGGCCAACGACTACATCAGCTGCGGTTTCAGCCGCGCCGATGTGATCCTGTGCATCGGCTACGACCTGGTCGAGTATCACCCCTACCTCTGGCATCCCACGCGCGACCGCACCATCATTCATATCGACCGCACCCAGGCCGAGGTCGATGAACACTACAATGTCACCGTTGGCGTGCTGGGCGATATCAAGCACAGCCTGATGCGTATCGCCGAACTGGCAACCCCGCACCAGGGTCACCTGATGCGCCCGCTGCGCGAAGCGCTGATTGAAGAGATGAACCAGCACCGGGAGGACGAGGGTTTCCCGATCAAGCCGCAGAAAATCATCTGGGACCTGCGCACCGTGCTGGAACTCGATGACATCGTGGTATGTGACGTAGGTGCGCACAAGATGTGGATGGCGCGCATGTTCCGCTGTGAGTATCCCAACACTTGCATTATTTCCAACGGTTTTGCCAGCATGGGCATTGCGGTGCCGGGGGCGATTGCCGCCAAACTGGTGGCACCGGACCGGGCCGTGGTGGCGGTGACCGGTGATGCCGGTTTTCTGATGAATTCGCAGGAAATCGAGACCGCCATGCGGCTGGATATCCCGATCGTCATCCTGATCTGGAACGATGCCGGCTACGGGCTGATCGAGTGGAAGCAGATGAACGAGTTCAAGCGCGCCTCGCATGTGGATTTTACCAACCCGGATTTCGTGACCTATGCGGAATCCTTTGGTGCAAAGGGTTATCGGGTCACCGGGCCGGGCCAATTACAGGGTATACTTAAGGAAGCGCTGGCGCAGCCGACGCTTAGTATTATCGACTGCCCGGTCGATTACAGTG
>DRNU01000172.1 GCA_011374975.1 Gammaproteobacteria bacterium
GACATGCATTTACTGCCTGTCAAACCAGGACAGCGGAAGTATACCTAAAATCACACAGCTCACTACTCGCCGCTGTAAAATAAGGCCCGTTATTAACGCAATCTTTACATTTCATTCCGGTGGGAACAAAGATGCCGGCAGTCTAAATGCATGCTTCACTCAGATAATTGATTTTGCATACGTAATAAAAAGTTCTCTCAAAGATGACAAAGCCAACCATGATCATAAAAATGGCGAAAGCCGACATCCACAATGGATATTCCCGTAACTCCTTCTGTGTCCAGGCATACCTGCATTCGACGCATTCCACCCGATAAACCGTATACGGAATCACTAACGAAAATATCATCATCAGCCAGAGCGACAACTTCCATGACCAATTAACCCGCTTGTGTCCGAGGCTACCGCATTTTGGACAACAACCGGTTTTCAGCTCATCTTCATCGGGCAGCGCATAGTAGCCCGCCTGCAGTTTTTCAATAATCCTGCATCACACCGTTGATCAAGGCGCTGCTGCGCTCAACTGCTGCGCGACAAAAAGTAATTCGCCCGCAGTTTCTTCCCCTTCCAGACGGTACCGTTGACCTTCTCGGCCAGCACCCGGCAACCGGTTTCGTCAGTATCGACATCCACGGTTGCGGTATAGCGGTCCACGTCGTTGGATTCCATGATTTTGACTTCCAGGATGGGGGCGCCGTGGCTCTCCAGGGCTTCTTTTATCTCATCTTCGGTGGTCTCCGGCGGGAAGCCCGATATAATGATTTCCATACTGTTACACCCCTGTACGTGATTGAATTAAGTTGATATATACAATAACACCTGGCTCCATTCTGCCATATTGCCAAAGGATATCCATGGAACTGATCAAAACTCTGTTGCGCCGCCTGCTGAAGCGCCTGTACAAGGTCGAGGTCAGCGGCCTGGAAAACCTGTCACTGGCCGGCGACCGTGTGCTGGTGGTGGCCAACCACACCTCGTTCCTGGACGCGGCGCTGCTGGCCATGTTCCTGCCCGGTGAACTTACCTTCGCCATCAATACCCAGGTTGCCAACAGCCGCTGGCTGCGCCCGGTGTTGAAGCTGGTGAAAGTGTTTCCCATGGACCCGACCAACCCGCTGTCCACCAAGTCGCTGATCCGCTATGTGCAACAGAATAACAAGGCAGTGATTTTCCCCGAGGGGCGGATCACGGTCACCGGGACGCTGATGAAGATCTACGACGGCACCGGCCTGGTCGCCGACAAGGCGGATGCCATGGTGCTGCCGGTGCGCATCGACGGCGCCCAGTACACACCTTTCTCGCGCCTGCGCGGCCGGGTGCGGCTGCGCTGGTTCCCGCAGATACGCCTCACCGTGCTGCCGCCGCAAAAGGTGCACCCGCCCGCCGAGGTGCGCGGGCGCGCCCGCCGCCAGCAGGCCGGCAAATGCCTGGCGAAGATCATGACGGACATGATGTTCACCACCACCCGCTTTCACAGCACCCTGTTCGAGGCCCTGCTGGATGCACGCTCCACCCACGGCGGCGGGCATATTGTCATGGAGGATATCGAGCGCAAACCGTACAGCTACAACAAGCTGGTGACCGCCAGTTTTGTGCTGGGCAGGAAGCTGGCACACCTCACCCAGGCGCGCGAACGGGTCGGGCTGCTGCTGCCCTCCACCTGCCCCACCATGCTCACCTTCATGGGCCTGCAGGCCTGGGGGCGAGTGCCGGCCATGCTCAATTTCACGGTCGGCGCACAGGGCATGCTGTCGGCTTGTGAAACGGCGCAGCTGAAGCGTGTCATCACCTCGCGGCGTTTCATCCAGCTGGGGCGGCTGGAGGCGGCGGCCGAGGCGCTGGAGAAACAGGTGGAGCTGGTCTACCTGGAGGATATCGCCGCGCAAATCACCCTGCCCGACAAACTCAGCGGGGCACTGAACGCACTGTTCGCCCGCTCCGCGCTGCGCCGTTTCAGCACACGGGCCACGCCGGATGACCCGGCCGTTGTGCTGTTCACCTCCGGTTCGGAAGGCACCCCCAAGGGCGTGCTGCTGTCGCACACCAACCTGCTGGCCAACCGCACCCAGTTGTCGGTATGTATCGATTTCAGTGCCGGGGATATTATTCTCAACGCGCTGCCGCTGTTCCATTCGTTCGGCCTGACTGCCGGCACGCTGCTGCCGCTGCTGTCGGGCATGAAGGTGTTTTTCTATCCCTCGCCACTGCACTACCGCATCGTGCCGGAGATCGCCTACGACATTAATGCCACGGTCATGTTCGGCACCAACACCTTCCTGTCCGGCTACGCGCGCTTTGCGCACCCCTATGATTTCTACAGCGTGCGCTATGTGTTCGCGGGTGCGGAGAAGCTGCACGAGGAAACCCGCCGGGTCTGGTCGGAGAAATTCGGCGTGCGTATTTTCGAGGGCTACGGCGCGACTGAAACCAGCCCGGTGCTGGCGGCCAATACGCCCATATACAACAAGCCGGGCAGTGTCGGTCAGCTGTTGCCGGGCATCGAACACCAGCTCCAGGATGTGCCCGGCGTGGATGAAGGCGGCCGGCTCTTCGTGAAAGGCCCCAACGTCATGCTCGGCTACCTGCTCAACGACAACCCCGGGCAGCTGGTACCGCCGGTATGCGAGCTGGGCGAAGGCTGGTATGACACCGGTGATATTGTCACGATCGATACAGACGGTTTTGTTGTAATCCGCGGCCGCGCCAGGCGTTTTGCCAAGGTGGCGGGTGAAATGGTGTCACTCACAGCAGTGGAAGAACTTGTCGGCCGCCTGTGGCCGGAGGTACAGCACGCGGTGGTCGCCCTGCCCGACAAGCAGAAGGGCGAACAGCTGGTGCTGGTCACGGAACATGCCGATGTACAGCGCAGTGAACTGCTGGCGTTTGCGCGGGAACAGGGTGTGGGTGAACTCAGTGTGCCGAAGAAGTTTGTGACGGTCAGCAAGCTCCCGTTGATGGGCACCGGCAAGCTGGATTACGTCACCATTCAGAAGCTGGCTGTCGAGGAACTGGCCTGAAGCCCAACCTGCTTGTTGAGTCCCAGGAACTCGCGGGTACGGCTTTCCAGGTAGGGGTAGAAAGGATTCCAGCGAATCCGCAGCATGTCCGACGGGGACACGCGTAACACACCGCGCTCGCCGCGCAAGGCCAGGTTGCCGAGCCGGATGCCGGGGCTCTTGCCGGCGTCCGGGCCACCGTAAAGGGGGTCATCCGGCGGTGTCGGTAACGCCAGGTGCGACAGTGAATACATCTTCCGTGGCCAGCTGAATGTCGTCTCCTGCGTGGTAACGGCAGTGGAGCCCGCGCTGCGCTGACGGATAACAATCTCGCGGCTTTCGGCGCTGCGGTTGGTCAGCAGGATCACGTCAAAATCCTGCGCGGCATCCGTCAGCAACGCGCCGATTTCCGTTTTGGGGTCTTTTCTCAGGATGTACTGGTAATCCGCCAGGCGGTCGATATCGAACAACACCAGCTGGTGGCCGCCGCGCGGCAGGCGATCGAACAGGCCGCCCAACACATCCCGCACCGATACCGTGGCATCCACCACCGACTGGAACGCCAGTACCGGCGGGAACTGTTGCAGACCGTCGGCACCAAGGCGACTGAATTGTTTCTGGATATGGGTGGTCAGGCGGTACACCTGGTCGCCGGCATTGATCGCGAAGGAACCGTATTTAAAGGGATCATATTCCGGCTGCAGGGAGTTCCATTCCAGTTTGTCCAGGCCCAGCAGGTGCCCGAGGCGCGCCTGCCACACCGCCAGCGCGGCGGCCGGACTGACACCGATGGCAGGCGACACCAGCACCAGCCGGCTGACGGCCGGCAGTTCAGGGTCCGCCAGTACGGACAGCGCATAGTTCACCGCCAGGGGAGCACCATTCGAGTAACCGATGATGTAGATCGGCTGTGTACCGACCTTGTCGCGCAAATGTTGCATGGCCAGTTGCACTGCCGCCGCCATATCTTCCCAGCGCGCTTCGGTGAGTCCGACCGGTGCGGTGCCATGCCCGGGCAGGCGCAGGCCCACCACCGTGGCACCCGCCGCGTTCAGGCCCTGTCCCAGGCTGCGCAGACTGTAAGGTGAGTCGGACATGCCGTGCAGCAACAGCACGCCGGCCTGCGGTGTCGCGGCATCCAGCTCGAAACTGCGGTTCCAGTTGCGCGGCCAGCGCGCGGGGTCGGAAAGACTGTTACGGCTGTAGCGGTTGACAGCGTGCCGGTCACCGGGACTGATTTGCGCGTAGACGCGTTCGTCGAGTTGTTTGAACAAGCGGTCTTCCAGCGCCAGGTAGTCGCTGAAGCTGTGCACATCCGATTCGGTGGTGAACTCGGCATCCAGCTCGGCGGTGTGCCAGATTTTGAGATCAGGACGGCTGTCGAGGAATATCACGGCGCCGGTGAGGATGACCAGGAAAGCGCCGGCCACGCCGTACAGCAGCGCCTTGATGGTGTGTTTGATTATCCCGGTTGCGAATCGTTTCATTGATACGTCTAGAAGCGCTGGATCGATTTACCGACAACCTTGTCCCTGACTTTCCAGAACAGGCTGCCGGGGTTCACCACCACGATAAAGATCATGCGCATGCGGTCTTCCGGGCACTGCAGTTCGCGCACCGCGTGCCAGCCACGGTCGCTGCGTTCCAGGATGGCGCTGACATTGCCCAGCGAGCGGCACGGGATGACCTGGTCGAAGTCTTCGAAGGACGGCGCGGAATCCGGGCTGAGCCGGCCACCGTCGTCCAGCACCAGCGTCTCGCCACCCCAGGCCGGGTCCCAGTCCTCTTCGGAGTTGAAGTAGAACAGGTGTGAACCGTGCTCGCGTTTTGCATCGCAGTGCGGCGATACCGAACAGCCGCGCGGCGCATAGTGCCAGTGAAAACGAAACTCCGGGGCAGGCGCATTGAACAGGCGCGCGATAATGTCGCGGTAACGGTCGCTGCACAGCTCGGCGATAAAATCCTGCCACGGTTGCGATACTTCCGTCTCCGGCGTGTATTCCAGCGAGAAGCGGTCGTGCGGTGACTGCCCGGCGCGGCGCCGGTAACCGAATTTCTGCGCAAACAGGGATACATCCGGCATGCTGCCGCGCAGCGCCGCGTAACCCTCCGCGGTGAAGGTGTTGGCCGGGTTGGCCCACGGGTAGGGTTTGCGGGTGCGGAACTCATCGACGTCAATCGCATCGAGGACGTCGAAATCAAGATACTGGGTCATGGTTTTATTCCGGCAGGGGTGGCGTACGTTCAGCAACTTCCAGGGCATCGTGGCGCACGTGGTTGCGTTGCATCTCGTCGCGTATCAGTTGTTCGCTGACGACGCCTTTCTCCAGCGCCTCGTTCAGCAGGCCGAAGAAGAAACGTTCCTGGTTCGGATCGGGGTGCGGGGCGTAACGGCCGAGCAAGGCGTATTCGCCGAACACGCGTGCGCGCAGGCGGTTCAGGAACGCCAGCGGCGGGTATTTTTTCAGTTTGTCGGCGGGTGTGAAGTCCACCGGCAGGCCGGTTTTCCAGGGCTGGGTACGGCGTTTGGTGTTGTGCAGCATGCGTGTCCTGTCGGTGAGCCGGTCGAAGTCGTTCCACTCCGGCTCGAAGTAGCCGATGTTGTCCGGCGATTCGTGGGCGAGGCACATCCATTCCTTGTAGTCGCGTTCGAAACGAAACAGCTCCTCGAACTCCTGCCGGCAGTGCCAGTGCGTGAGCTTTGCGCAATCCATCAGCATAACACTGGTAGCAACGCACTGCGCCTTGTTCTGTTTCGCGGAGCGGTGCCGGCCCATGACGGCCTTGCCCTGCATGTCGCGGGTCAATAGTTCATAGACATCGCCCACCGCGAACACATCGGGATCAATCACAATCGCCCTGCCCTCGTAGCCCATCAGTTCCGGCGGCATGAAGCGCAACGGTGTAAACGATTGCAGGTCGTCCATGCGCCATTCACGCGTGACGCCACCGCGCAGGAACGGCTGGCCTTCTTTCTCTGCGAGGAACGGGTGGTCCCTGACGTGAATGTATTCAATATCGAACTCGTCCGCGTGTGCGGAGTTGCGCTGCAACGAATAACGCGACAGCACAGCGCCCAGCCACTGGCGTTCATTGGTATGGATAAAGACGCACTTCTTCATGCCATCAGTTACCGGATGCCACCTTGTCGTCCGGTTGCGGGGCATCGCTGTAGCCGAACACGTCGGACAGGCGGGTGTTCACCAGCTCGTCGATACGCGCGACCTGTTCATCATCGAAGTAATCCCGGTAACCGCCGACCTTGGCACGACGCACCTTGTAGGAATGCGGGTTGCTGGGGTCCTTGGCCTTGACCCGGCTGCCGCTGCGCCAGAAGTAGTTTTCCTTTTCCATCTTGCGCAGGTTCTCGACCGAGGAGAACTCGACGGTATCCCTGATCAGCGCCTCGTCGGGCGTCATGCCGAGGAATTCGACGATACGTTTCATCTCTTCCTCGGGCCGCTCACGCATATCTTCGTAACGCACCATCAGCAGATTATCAATCTTCGGTATCTCCTGCGCCCACAGGTTCAGGAAATCGATAATGCGCGGTACACCGCAATCCGGGTCCATGACGAAATCGTAGATCGAGGTATCGGAACCGGCCGGCGGGTACTTGTTCATCGCCATCTTGGCGGGCCGCATGCGGTACTTCCACTGGAAGAACTGGGAGACGGCAACGTCCTGCGGGCGCCTCACCAGCAGTATGACTTTCTTGTGGTAGAAATCTTTCTTGCTGTCGACGTTGCCGGTGTAGGTGCGCAGGTAATTATCGTGGGTAAAGAAGATACGCGGCACCGCGGGATTGAGTTTGTGGAAGTTATCGAACCCCATCAGGATACGTTCCGGCAGCTGGTAGGCCAGCTGGTAATAACGCGACACCATGACGCGCATCCAGGTACGGCCGCTCTTGCCGTAAGAGGCGAACACATAATCGCAGAGCCGGTACTTGCGGTATTCCTCCTGCCCGCGCCGCCAGCGGTCCAGTGCGATAGCCTGCTTTTCGGGCAGAAATACCGAGATCGCCCGTACCAGCCAGCGCTTGAGCCGCTTGATGATGATATGCATCCGAAAACCTCTTTGAAAACAGAATCGTTAACCGGCAAAAGTAAACCATGACAGGCCGGGAAACAAGCGCAAAAACGGCTCTCCGACGGTATTTTGACCGCTTCAGGCTGCGACGCAGCGCAGGCAATGGACACTGAACAGCTGCTGCTCGTCGGTCCAGACCTGGTCGGAGGTGAAACCGGCCTGCTGCGCCAGCCGCAGGAAGCCTTCGACGCTGTATTTGTAGGAGTTTTCGGTGTGGATGGTCTCGCCCTCGGCAAACTCGAAGCGCTCACCGGCCACACTGACAGTCTGCCGGCACTGGCTTACCAGGTGCATTTCGACACGCCCCTCGGTTTCGTTGTAGAAGGCGTGGTGGGAAAACCTGTCGAGATCGAAATCCGCATCCAGTTCGCGGTTGATACGCTCCAGCAGATTCAGGTTGAAGGCGGCGGTGACCTGCTGTGCGTCGTTATAGGCGGCGTGCAGCAGTTCGCTGTCCTTTTGCAGGTCGACACCGACCAGCAGCCGGCCGCCCTCGCCCAGGTGGTCGGCGACCCGTTGCAGCAGCTCACAGGCCGCCGCAGGTTCAAAATTACCGATACTCGAGCCGGGGAAAAAAGCCGCTCTCGGCAGATCTTCAGGATAGTGAGGCAACTCGAAATCCTGCGAATAGTCGGCACAGGCCGCGTGCACTTCCAGTGAAGGGTAATCCGCGACCAGTGCCTGCGCCGAACCCAGCAGGTGCTCGCGGGAGATATCCACCGGCATGTAGGCAGCCGGCTGCAGGGCGTCCAGTAACACCCGGATCTTGCGGCTGCTGCCGCTGCCGAGTTCCAGCAGCAGGCAATCCCGGCCCAGGAACTCCGCAATACTCTCCCCGTGTCTCTCCAGGATGCCGATTTCGGTGCGGGTCGGGTAATACTCGGGCAGCTCGGTGATTGCCTCGAACAGGCGCGAACCCTGGTAATCGTAGAAGAACTTGGGAGACAGTTGCTTGGGGGCCTGCGCCAGCCCGGCCAGCACCTCGCTCCTGAAATCGGCGAGCGCCGGGTGAAAATCATGGAAATGGATACTGGATGTACCCGGGGGTGCAGTGCTCATACTGGCCTTCCTGTGCATCTGAGACTGGGAATCCGGCGCATACAAGGCGCAACGGGCTGGTGGCACTATCTTCCATGTGCAACCGGCGACAATCAAGTTTTGACAAATATGGTGCCGACGGCCGGAGTCGAACCGGCACGGCTTTCGCCACTACCCCCTCAAGATAGCGTGTCTACCAATTCCACCACGTCGGCAAATACTGGGAATTACTCCGGAAGATCGGAGTTGGTGTCTGCAGCGGGCTCTGCCGGTACCTCGGGGAGGTCATCTGTGGCCGGTGTTGCCGTTTCGCCGGACAGTTCCGGCACCTCGGGCAAATCCGCCGGTGGCAGGTCGATGGTTTCCACCGCCGGGATTTCCGTCTCCACCGGCACGCTCTCGGTCACACTGGTCGAGGGATCGTGCTCGCTCCTCACCACGGGTGAGGACAACAGGACGCTGTTGATGAAGAAACCGGTGGCCAGCACCGCCGTGGCCCGGGTAAAGAATGATCCCCCGCCGCGCGCGCCGAATACCGTGCCCGCCGAGCCGGCGCCAAAAGCGGCGCCCATGTCCGCGCCCTTGCCCTGCTGTAACAGCACCAACCCGATAATGGCCAGCCCCATCACAACCTGGAGAATCAATAATATCGTAAACATTCGTGTTACCTGAGAAGTTAATTGCCTGCCGTGCAGATAGCGAGAAAATCGTCTGCCGCCAGCGAAGCGCCGCCGATCAGACCACCGTCGATATCCTGCATGGAGAACAGTTCCTTTGCATTACTGCCTTTGACACTGCCGCCGTACAGGATCTGCACCTTGTCGGCGACACCCTGGTCCAGACCGGCCAGCTTGCCGCGGATAAAGGCGTGTACGTCCTGGGCCTGCCGGGGCGATGCCGTCTTGCCGGTGCCAATGGCCCACACCGGTTCGTAGGCGATCACCGCGTCAGCGATGGCCGCGATACCTTCCAGCTTGATGACCGCGTCCAGCTGGCGAGCCACCACGTCTTCGGTGATGCCCTGCTCGCGTTCTTCCAGGCTCTCGCCCACGCACAGGATCGGTGTCAGCCCGGCCTTGCGCGCGGCGGCGAACTTGCGCGCGGTAAAGTCGTCATCCTCGCCATACAGCGCGCGGCGTTCGGAGTGTCCGACAATCGCATAGCGACAGCCGAAATCGTTCAGCATGCTGCAGGAAATCTCGCCGGTGAAGGCGCCCGCTTCCTGGTCACTGTTGTCCTGGCTGCCCAGCGCGATCTTGCTGCCGGCCAGCAATTCCGACACCAGCGGAATGTAGACGAACGGCGGACACACCGCGATCGCAGTATCGCCGCTGTCCGCGGCCCCTGCCGTGATACCGGCAACCAGTTGTTTGATGCTCTCCAGGGAACCATTCATTTTCCAGTTCCCGGCTACCAGTGTCTGACGCATGCATGTCTCCCGCAAGCCCTTGAAAATAGCCGAGTAGAGTAGCGGTATCGGCGCCAGAAATCAATCGCAACAACGCCCTACGGGCAGTCTTTTTCGATGTTGATCACCAGTGTGCCACCTTCATAGTGCGCCGGGACGGCGGATTCGCTACGCACCAGCAGGCCGGACTGGGAGCGGTAGACGGTATAGACACGGTCCGGGTCGATACGCTCGTAGACGGAGCTGCCGTAGCTGGTGTCGACGGGTGACCAGAACAACCAGTGCTTCTCTGCGGCGCGCAGAATGTCGATCTCCGGCCGGTCGCCGATTTCCCAGGCCATGTGCTGCTGCGTATTCTCGTCCCGGATGTCCCGGTAGCGGCCGCTGAGGCGTTCCAGCTGGTACATGGCGTCCAGGCCGAACAGGTTGGCCAGCGGCTTCCATTTCAGGAAACGGGCGTCGACACGCCATTCATCACCGTACAGCCGGAAAGTCTGTGGCCGGCAGAAGTCCCCGCTGCGCAATTCAACGGAAAATATCTGCGGGGCGAGCTGCGTGAAGCGCAATTTGGCAATCGGCGCCTCGTCGGTAAGACGGTTGAAGGTATGGATGTTCCAGGCCAGCAAGCCAACCACAGCAATACCCAGCCCCAGAAACGCGAACACCGTACCCCGGAGCAGTTTACGCATGGACGGGCACCCGGGTCAGCGGCGTGACAGCTGCCTAGGCCGATTCAGCCTGTGCACCGAGCGCCTGTTCCACGATACCGGCCAACAACCTCGCCTGCTCGTGCACCAGCGATTCGTCCTCGCCTTCCACCATGACGCGGATCAGCGGCTCGGTACCGGACGGCCGTAGCAGCACCCGGCCCTTGCCGTTCAGGCGTGCCTCGACATCGCGCACTGCGGCCTGTACCGGCTCGCAACTGTCGATATCGATACGCCGGGCCAGCGGGACATTGATCATCAGCTGCGGGTATTTGCTCATGCCCTGCTTCAGTTCATGCAGGCTGGTTTCCTGCAGCACCATGGTCGCCAGCACCTGCAGGGCGGATACCATGCCGTCACCTGTACTGGTGCGGTCCAGGCAGATGATATGACCGGACGATTCACCGCCCAGCACGCCAGCGTACTGTTTCAGCAGTTCCATCACGTAGCGGTCACCCACGCGTGCGCGTTTGAAATCGATGCCCTGGCGCTGGAACGCATGCTCCAGGCCGAGGTTGGTCATCAGGGTACCGACCACCGGGCCGGGCAACTGCCCGGCCTGCTGGCGCGATACGGCAATGATGTACAGCAGTTCGTCGCCGTCCACCAGTTCACCTTTATTGTCGACCATGATGAGGCGGTCACCGTCTCCGTCCAGCGCAATACCGAGGTCGGCCTGCTCCTGCAATACGCGGTCGCGCAGCAGTTGCGGCTTGGTCGAGCCACAGTCCGCATTGATATTCAGACCGTCGGGTTCGACACCGACGGCAATCACCTCGGCACCCATCTCCTCAAGCACGCTGGGCGCCACGTGATAAGTTGCACCGTTAGCGCAATCGACCACGATTTTCAGGCCGCGCAGGCTGATGCGCATGGGAATGGTGCTCTTGCAGAATTCGATATAGCGGCCACGCGCATCCTCGACGCGCTCTGCCTTGCCCAGTCGCTCGGAACTGACTGTCACCATCGGCTTTTCCAGTTCTTCCTCGATAGCCGCCTCGACTTCATCGGGCAACTTGGTGCCTTCGGCCGAAAAGAACTTGATGCCGTTATCATGGTGCGGGTTATGCGAGGCGCTGATCACGATACCGGCACAGGCGTGCATGGTGCGCGTCAGGTAGGCGATAGCCGGCGTCGGCATCGGGCCCAGCAGGCGGATATCGACACCGGCGGCGGACAAGCCGGCTTCCAGTGCCGATTCGAACATGTAGCCGGAGATACGCGTATCCTTGCCGATCACTACCCGGGTGGTCTTGCCGTTGCCCAGCACCTGGCCGGTGGCCCAGCCCAGTTTGAGCATGAACTCGGCATTGATAGGGAACTCACCGACACGGCCGCGAATTCCGTCTGTGCCAAAATATTTTCTAGCCATCCTGCTTCTCCAAATCACTAAACCGGGATCGTCCGTAGGCGGGTTTGCCTGCCTCTTGCAGTACGGCGCTCATGCGCAATGCCTGCCAGGTCTCCGCCACGTCGTGTGAGCGTACCAGGCAGGCACCCCGCTCCACCGCCAGCATCGCAAGCGCGATACTGGCCGGCAGGCGCTCACCGATATCCAGTCCCAGCAATTTGCCGATCATGGACTTGCGTGACAACCCCACCACCACCGGCAACCCGAAATGGCTGAACTCGTCCAGCCGCGCCAGTAACTGTAAATTCTGTTCCACCGTCTTGCCGAAACCGAAACCCGGGTCCAGCAGCAGGCGTTCGCGTGCAATCCCGCCCTGCACGCAGGCTTCTATACGCTGTTGCAGGAAGGCCTTCACCTCATCCACGACATCGCCATACTGCGGTGCAGCCTGCATGGTACGGGGATCGCCCTGCATGTGCATCAGGCACACCGGCACACCGCACTCCGCCGCGGCCTGCAGCGCCCCGGGCATACGCAGTGCATTGACATCATTGATCAATCCCGCGCCGGCCCGGACTGCCGCCCGCATCACCGCGGGTTTCTGCGTGTCTATGGAAATCGGCACGCGGAGCCGGGACTGTAGCGCCTCGATGACAGGCACCACGCGGGCGATTTCTTCCTGCTCTGCCACCGGCTCGGCACCGGGACGGGTGGATTCGCCCCCGATATCGATCAGCGCCGCGCCGTCGGCCTCCATTTGCAGGGCGCGCTGCACGGCTTTTTCAGGCATAAAAAAATCACCCCCGTCCGAAAAGGAATCGGGGGTGACATTGAGTACGCCCATTACCTGCGGGCGAAAGAGATCCAGTGCTTTGCCGTTGCAGTCCAACGCAGCACTAATGCTGGCCGGCCGGCCCCCCGATCGGGCCACTGCCATCCTTGCGGCTTTCATCACCGGCCTCGGCGCTGCTGGCCGCCGTACCGCCACCATTGGACTGGCTGTCATCCCAGCCCTGCGGCGGGCGCGGAGCCTTGCCCTGCATGATGTCATCGATCTGGCTGGCATCGATGGTTTCATACTTGATCAGCGCTTCCGCCATCAGGTGCAGCTTGTCCTGGTTTTCGGTCAGTAACTGATTGGCGCGCTCGTAGTTGCGATCGATGATATTACGGATCTCTGCATCGATGGCATGCGCGGTTTCATCCGACACGTTCTTGTGCTGGGTGACGGAGTGGCCGAGGAAAACCTCGCCCTCCTCTTCACTGTAGGTCAGTGGCCCGAGGCGCTCGGACAGGCCCCAGCGCGTCACCATGTTGCGTGCCAGTTCAGTGGCACGCTGAATATCATTGGAAGCGCCGGTGGTGACCATATCCTTGCCGAAGATCATCTCTTCCGCAATACGCCCGCCGAACAGGCTGGAGATCTGGCTTTCCAGGCGCTGTTTGGTGAAGCTGTAACGGTCCTCTTCCGGCAGGAACATGGTCACGCCCAGCGCACGGCCGCGCGGGATGATGCTGACCTTGTAGACCGGGTCATGCGCCGGCACCAGGCGGCCGACAATGGCGTGGCCGGCTTCGTGATAGGCGGTGAGTTTCTTCTCTTCCTCGCTCATCACCATGGAACGGCGCTCGGCGCCCATCATGATCTTGTCCTTGGCCTTGTCCAGGTCATCCATATCGACCAGGCGCTTGCCGGCACGCGCGGCAAACAACGCCGCCTCGTTGACCAGGTTGGCGAGATCGGCACCCGAGAAACCCGGGGTACCGCGTGCGATCACGCCGGGATTCAGGTCGTCAGCGCCCGGCACCTTGCGCAGGTGCACCTTGAGAATCTGTTCGCGACCGCGGATATCCGGCAGCGGCACCACCACCTGGCGGTCGAAACGGCCGGGGCGCAGCAGTGCGGGGTCGAGCACGTCCGGGCGGTTGGTCGCGGCAATGACGATTACGCCCTCGTTACCCTCGAAACCGTCCATCTCCACCATCAACTGGTTGA
>DRNU01000173.1 GCA_011374975.1 Gammaproteobacteria bacterium
CATTCGAGTACACGCTCAGTTATTTAATTGATAACGAGCTGGATCTCAGCGTATTCGATGCGCGTTATCGCAATGACGAGACCGGCGCACCGGCCTTTGATCCCGCTGTTCTGCTCAAGATTGTGATTTATGCCTACTCACGCGGCATCACCTCGTCACGGCGTATCGAACAGGCCTGCCGGGAGAACATTATCTTCATGGCGCTGTCCGCCGATACCCAGCCCCACTTCACCACCATCGCCAGTTTTATCTCAACGATGGACAAACAGATCGTGCCACTGTTTCGTAATGTGCTATTGATCTGCGATGAACTGAAGCTGATCGGTGGTGACAGGCTCGCCATCGACGACTGCAAGCTGCCGTGCAATGCTCTTGAAGGGCTGGAGCGGTACCAAAGCGGAACTCAAGCAGAAACAGAAGAAGCTGGAGAGAGTCGCCCGTGCCATGCTGAAGCACAACCGCGAGATCGATGCCCGGGAAGGACGGTACCAGTACAGTCGAAGAATGGGTATCGTCGAGCCGGTGTTCGGAAAGCTGTGCAGCACGCTGGGATTACACCGGTTCAGCCTGCGCGGCAAAAAGAAGGTGGACATCCAGTGGAGGCTGTATTGTATAGTACATAATACGCGAAAATACACCGATACGGTGAGCTAAACTGCATATGAAGGGACATACAGCTGTCGCCAGAGTCGACAAGACAGAATGAAGGACGCGACTTGCTCCCGGTCGAAAGGAATACAGGAAAGAGCCAGTAGAGATGTCAAAACGAGAACATATTGCACAGCATTTTCTGAATCGACTTTTTCTACAGACTCGTTAGGATGCATAAGATGATAAGAGCTTTCATCAGTTATTCATCTGTTGACATAGATTTTGTTAACCACCTTGCTGATGCAATTAAACAGCAAGGCATAGAAATATGGCTTGATAATGAGAATTTAAGGGTAGGTGATTCTCTTGTGCAGAATATTTCCGGTGGGTTGTCTGATGCAGATTTTATAATTGTGGTTCTCTCTACTAATTCAATAAGTAGTGAATGGGTAAAGCGAGAACTAGAGATTGGGATTAATAGGGAGATTGCAGAGAAGAGAATGCTGGTTTTGCCTGTGCTGTACGAAAATGTGGAAATTCCAGCATTCTTATCCGGAAGAATATATGCTGATTTTAGAAATGATACAAATTTTGCAACATCGATTACATTATTAATTCAAGCTATGAGCTCAAGTGAGGCTTTTCACCGGGAAAGAAGAACTAATAGTGGTAAAGCAATACCTGAAACTGCACCGCTCACGCATCAATATACGTCACCTTTCGATGAAAAATATACGTTTGATAACTACATTGCCTACCCAGGTAATATCTTATCTCGATCAGCTTGCCTATCATTAGTTAACCCTGAATTGGCCACAAATAATGTATTTATAGAAGGTGGTGTTGGTATAGGTAAATCTCATTTGGCACATGCTATAGGGAACTTAAGGCAAGCATCAGGGGGCCGTGTAGGATACTGCCATACTGAGAGATTTGATCATGGATTTGATGAAGCGTTGAAAAACGAATCGCTTAATGAATATAGAGACTATTTTCTATCTCTAGACTTATTGGCAATCGATGATGTGCAATTCTTTCTTTGGAAGGACCGTGCAACAGCTTTCTTTGTGGATATCTACCACAAATATTGCGACAAAGGAATTGGTATAGTCCTAACAGCTGACAGGCCGCTTGAAGAAATACATGCCGAACTGAAGGTTCGTGATCAGTTTGTTTGTAGATTAAAACGACCTGATGCGCAAGGGCGCCGAGATATACTATATTCAAAACTAAAAACTAGTGGTGAATCTATTGAGGACTTTGTGATTGAATTTCTTGCAAATAATATTTCTACAAATGCAAGAGAGCTTGAAGGTTATTTGCGCCGTTTATTGGCCAAAAAGCATTTTTCAGGGCAAGAGATTAATTTGGCAGATCTAGAAGAGATACTTAATGATCATAAAAAGAACAGTTGGGTACAACCAGAAATATCCTAACAGGGAAAATCAACATAGATTGTTAAAAGCGTTACGCCAAAAACGCGCAACGCCTTTATCGCCCGGTTATTTGCGACGTTAGAAGCGCCTGTCCATGACGAGGCCAAGCAAAGGAGGAAGTCAGAATGCTCGACTGGTTTAATCTAATTCTCATAGCGTTGGTGTTGTTGATTGTTGTGTTTATTGCTCGCGCAATCCGTAAGACGACGGGCGAGCTATCCCAGTCGGGTCTATCGGGTGAGGAAGCGCGTAGACTGGCCGAGCAGATACGAAAACGCGATGTTAGATGTCCTCAGTGCGATCGGCAAAGCTCCGCAATGCTTGGAATGAAAAACAGGTACAAATGTGATACGTGCAACCACGAGTTCGAAGGGCCAGAGCACATGCCAGTATGAGTAGGTTCCCTCAATGTGGTGCGTCTTGTTTTTTCTGTTTTCGAGGCGGGGCGACTAACAAGCGCATGCCGACGGACCCGGCCAAAGGCCGGGCCGCTGATGCGAGTAGTTAGATGATCATAAATTAATGAAACTACATTTAGTTGACACAATGCCTGAAATGGTAACTGCATGGGATAGAGTGTTTTCTGGTGCGCCCGATGTTGAAATATGTCATGGCAATATTTTAGATTTTGCTGAAGACACTATCGTGTCTCCAGCGAATAGTTATGGTTACATGGACGGTGGCATTGATAAAGTATATCGTGATCACTTCGGTATAAAAATAGAAAAAATAGTTCAAGACGCAATTGTTAAAACGGGAAAAAGCTATTTGCCTGTGGGTTCATCATTAATGGTAAAAACAGGTGATGAAAAAATACCATTAATGATAATTGCGCCAACAATGTTTTTGCCCGAAGCAGTAAAATCACAAAATTGTTTTTATGCTATGAGCGCAATACTGAATATATATAGTAAAAGCAAAGAAAATATAAAAAATATTTACTGCCCAGGCTTGGGCACTGGTGTAGGCCAGGTAGATCCAATTGAATCGGCTAAAGAAATGAAAGCTGCTTATCTTAAATGGCATCAGGCATCTGACAAGTAGCTCTACTGGACAATTTAAAGCGGCACTTATTTTGCAAAAGCCGCAAAAACGTGCCACTTTAAATTGCCAGTGAGCAAGGCGTTGAGGCTGTAGCAAAACCCAAAATCCGGTAAAGTTACGGAAACGAAGTCGTTAGTCTGAGGGAATAGAGATGGCGCGATTTAAAGACGATAACTGCGATCAGGACAAGCTGCTCCCGATCCGTTTTGATCGTCAAATTCTTCCTGGCAGTTTTGAAATCTTGATCCCTCATATGAAAAGGAACGCGTGATGGCCCGTTATAAACAGTAATATATGCCCCTTCAGGGTGGTCAGAGCGGCAATGACGCGCAGATTATGGTTTCGATTGTGAGCAACACGAAAAGCAGCCCGCAGAAATACCGGAACGAGAACGCATGAAGCAATGCTTTCTTATTCGGCTTTTTCTGCAGGCTGGTTAGGCCAGAACAGCGCATAAACGATCAACAAGGAGGCGCATTCATGAGTTTATCACTTCCACCGAAATCAGTAATTCGTTGTGATGAAGAGACAGCTCAGTCTGTACATGAACAGCTTACTTCAGTTATCGCGGGTCACCCCCAGGCCACTACCACCTATCGTTTTTATGAGGAAATTGATAGTTGGCTTGGGCCCTGGGGTCAAAGCGGTTATCCGATTGCTTATGGAAAATTTTATAACATCGCTTTTTCTGGCAATCAGCAATTGATGGCTAACCCTGCAGCAAGACAATGGGTGTGGCGCACCACAATATTTCTACAGGAAGCCCTTAGAGATTATATCGTTAGGAGAGTACGAGACTGTACACTTCCTGCATTAACCGAAGCGGAACTGCGGCAAGCCGCATTCGATAGTCATCCACGAGCTTATGATCGCGGAGGATTGGCTACGTTGGTTTTGGTTGCCCCAGAGTTAATTCCGGTTATTGCAACAATACCAGCTGCTGAATTCTCTCCTACATCCTCAAATTTCAGCGCAACTGTTAGACAGGTATTTGTTACGCTGGGGTTGGTTGTTCCAAGAATGACGGGAATTGTTCTGGCTGCTTCTGCGGGTCCGGCACACACTGGGGTGTTAAGCAGAGCCGTACGGCAGGATCAGCAACGCTTATTAAATCAATTTTCGATATCAAGAGAACTTGGGCGATTGAAGGACTTGATCAACCAGGGAAAACTGGATCACATTCCATGGTTGAATCAGACGATCGCTCAGCTCAATGCCAGACAATTCCCGGATCAGGGGTTCGCTCGTCTTGCACGCGAAGTAATCCAGGCAGCGCAGTCGCGCAGGCGGAAATTGCTGCAATACTATGATGGTTTATTAAATCAATCGCCAGAAGTTAGAAGCCGGATAAATCGGATGTTTCCGGATGTGCTCAGACCGGTTCACTAATCGATTATAAACTAAAGAGGCAGAAGATAAGCTTAATGTACGGTGGTCTGACAAGGTAAAGTGTTTTCACGGCAATAGGCTTCATTAACGTACATGTGCATGGTAGCGTACATTGGAAATTAACGGATAACAAACGACTGCGATCCCGGGGCAAACTGCCAGGGGAACCTGCTCCGGTTTCTCACACATATAATTGAGGTGTTTGGACTTCTGTGAATTCTGCATATTTCCGGGGGTGATGTGTCTTACAAAGTCTTGTTAAGCGCCATAGCCATTGGAGTCACCTTCGCGGCATTCCTCCCCTATATCCGTTCAATCCTGAAGGGGGCAACCAGACCCCATGTCTTTTCCTGGGTTATCTGGGGTGTTACTACTTTTGTAGTATTCCTGGCGCAGCTTGCGGACAGCGGCGGTGCCGGTGCGTGGCCCATCGGCGTTTCAGGCGGCATTACAATGTACATTGCATTTCTGGCTTATGTGAAGCGGGCCGATGTGAGCATCACTGTAACGGACCGGGTGTTTTTTGTTTCTGCAATGCTGTCATTGCCTTTCTGGTATTTTACAAACGACCCGTTATGGGCCGTTGTTATTCTCACGACCGTCGATGTGCTCGGTTTCGGCCCGACAATCAGGAAAACCTATTTTCACCCGTATTCAGAATCGTTGACGTTTTTCTCCCTGTTCACCGTCCGTAATATTATCGTTATCCTGGCGCTTGAGAATTATTCGGTGGCAACAGTGTTGTTCCCGGCCGTAATTGCAGTGGCCTGTATGTCATTAATTGCAATGGTTTTGTATCGAAGGCGTGTGATTACGGTCTGAATAGATACTGCCGTTAGAATGGGATGGTTGAGCTTGTTATTGTGCCTGTGACTGGCGGGCATAGAGGGTTATTTCCCGGGGGGGATTACTGGATGAGAATTTTCTTTGCAGGCCTGTTCATGGCCTTTTTTCTGGCCGCCTGCGGTGGCGGGGGTGGTTCTTCGGCAGTTGTTTCACCGGCCCCTGTGCCCGAGCGGGTGACGTTCAGCGGTGCAGGCGATCTGGGTATTTTCGATCCCTCTCTGGCCCGCGATCCCGGCACGGGGCGTTTGTGGATGAGTTATTCCTCCGTGGAAACCTCAATCTACTATGCGTCCTCACTCTACTGGGCGGTGTCTATTCGCCTGGCTTTCTCCGATGACAACGGTGTCAACTGGCAGGATGCAGGCGTGGTTGTTGCGCCAAGGACCGAACTGCTGGTCGGGCCAATGACAGAGGCACATCCCACGGCGGATATTCCGGCCGGGAGCCAGGGCATCTGGCAGAGTGAAACTTCCTCGCTGGTTTACGATCCATCGGCACCGGTGGCGGAGCGCTGGAAGCTGATCTGGCACCAGTATATCAATGCCAACCTGACTTCGTTTTTTGCCGATTACGGCTGGATTGCCATGAAGATGGCCGCCACACCCGCGGGTCTGGCGGCTGCGACGCCGGTCAAATTATTCGGCGGTGCGGGTTTGCAGCCGGACAATGTTATTACCGGCTCGCCGGTGTTTTCGCCCATCGGTGGTGCGCCGGCAATCCAGTTGAACACGGATTTGACGCAATCACTGGGCGGCGCCAATCTGTCGGATCTGGATTGGTGTATTTTTGCCGAACCGGGTTTGCACGCCACCAGCAGTGCGGTGTACATGGCGATTTACTGCGCCGATGCCTCAACCGTACCGGCTACCGGCGCTGTTACCGAGTATGTGGTCCATTTCCGCTGCGGGAGTCCGTGTAACATGACCAGTGCGGCCAGCTGGGAGTACCTCGGGCGCCTGCTGACACCGGCCGATGCACAGGCCGCTACCGGTGATCATCATTTCCAGGCGCCGGCCCTGGTGGAAAAAAATGGCAAGACGTACCTGGCCGTAACCCCGGTGAATACCACGTCGGGCGAGCGTTATGACGGTTGCCGGGTGTACGAGTTCAGTGATATTAACAGCGTCCAGTTGCTGCGAAATAATGGCATACTGGCCGAAGTGGCGCGTATCGACGGCGATGCCGGCAGTCATAATGGTGCCTGCGGCGCGTATAGCGGGCTGGACGGCGGTGTTTTGTACAGCCAGTTTGGCACGGCAGGCACGGCGGATGCGTTCAAGATTTACAAGAGCCAGGTAAGCCTGCCTTAGGCTCACGGGTTGATGGTTTCCCATGAAAGAACTTGTCAGGAAAAGCCTGTTGATTTCTCTGGGATGGATTTTTGTCCTGCTGGGGGCGCTCGGCGCGGTGTTGCCGGTATTGCCGACCACACCCTTCCTGATTGTGGCCCTGTTTGTTTTTGCCAGGAGTTCCCCCAGGTTCCACCGCATGCTGCTGGACAACCGCTGGTTTGGCCCGGGGCTGAGGCAGTGGGAAAGTGAAAAGACGGTCTCCCGGCAAACCAAGCGCACGTCTTCTGTTCTGATCTCCGGCACGTTCCTGCTCTCGATTCTGCTCATGCACGAAAGACCGGAATTGCAGGTGTTTTTATTGCTGCTTGCGGCGGTATTGCTGCTGTTTATCTGGCGTCTGAAAGAAAGCCCACCCCGGGCCGGCAAAATCTGGACGAAGCGTTAGTGTTTTCCCGCCGGTTGATCGTTTAAACTAGGGGATCTGTCAACCTGTTCATTCGGCATAGCTACGGGAATCCGCACAATGGCTGTCAAGCAGTTCAGCTTCCTCAATTTTCTGATCCGTTTCATCCTCGCCGTGGTGCTGGTGTTCGCCACCTATAACCCCTCCGGGTATTCCTGGTATCACTGGTTCATGAATGCGCCGGACAAGATCGACCCGCTGCTGGCGTTCGCCGCCGTGGTGCTGTTGATCGGCTGGGTGATCTACCTGCGCGCTACCATCCGTTCGCTGGGTGAAATCGGTACGCTGCTGGCGATAGCCTTTTTTGCCGCGCTGATCTGGCTGCTGATCGAGTACAAGATTATTTCGGTCGAGAACACCACGGTACTGGCTTACGTGGTGCTGGCGATGCTGGCGGCCATCATGGCGACCGGCATGTCCTGGTCGCATATCCGCCGGCGCATGTCCGGACAGCTGGACGTGGACGAAGTCGATGAAGACTGAGGCTGAAACCGCACCGGCTGATGGCGGCATGCGCTGGCCGCAGGTTCTGCTGATCGTCCTGGCGACCGTGCTGCTGACCATCGGCGGTACCTGGTGGGTGCTCAAGACCTATATTTTTGCCACCGAGTTCAAGCCGGTCGAACTGAGCGTGAAAGAAGAGCAGGTGCTGGAAGGGAAACTGCGTGCGCTGGGCTATGAGGTGGATGTGACGTCACCGGGGCGTAAACCGCCACAGTCTGCGGAGATAGACAAGGACGGCTTCCTGATACCGGAGCGTTACAGCGAGGTCGGTGCAAAGCGTGAAGTCAATTTCAACGAGCGTGAACTGAACGCCCTGCTGGCGAAGAACACCGACCTGGCAAAGAAACTGGCCATCGACCTGTCGGACGACCTGGTCAGCGCCAAACTGCTGGTGCCGATGGATGACGATTTCCCGGTGCTGGGAGGCAAGACGCTGCGCTTCAATGCCGGCGTGGAAATGGCCTACCAGGGCGGGCGCCCGGTCATCATCCTGAAAGGGGTCAGCATCATGGGCGTGCCGATCCCCAATGCCTGGCTGGGCGGCCTGAAGAATATCGACCTGGTGGGTGAGTTCGGTGCCGACGCGGGATTCTGGAAATCCTTTGCCGACGGCGTCGAGAATATCCGGGTCGAAGACGGCCGCATCAGTATCAAACTCAAGGAATAGCCCGTATGAAAATCATTTTAGCCGCGTTGCTGGCAGCCGGTCTGTATGGCAGCGCTGTCAATGCGGAACCAAACCCCGCGAGTGGCTAGCATAATTTTTTCAACCCACCAAAAGGAGGCGGCACGTTATGGATAACGCCCGTCAGATACTGAAAGATACGTTCGGTTATTCCGAATTCCGTCATCACCAGGCAGAGATTATCGAATCCCTGCTGGCCGGCAAGGATGCCATGGTGCTGATGCCCACCGGCGGCGGTAAGTCGCTGTGTTTCCAGATTCCTGCGTTGCTGCGCGAAGGCACCGGCATTGTGATCTCGCCGTTGATCGCACTGATGCAGGACCAGGTCGATGCCTTGACACAGCTGGGCCTGAAGGCGGCGTTCCTGAACTCCAGCCAGGGCAGCGTCCGGCAGCGCGAAGTGGAAAGCGCGCTGCTGGCAGGCGAGCTGGACCTGCTCTACATTGCGCCGGAACGCCTGCTGATGCCGCGCATGCTGGAACAGCTCGGGCTCATCAGGCTGTCGCTGTTTGCCATCGACGAGGCGCACTGCGTGTCGCAATGGGGACACGACTTCCGTAAGGAATACCAGCAACTGCGCGTGTTGCAGGAATATTTCCCCGGGGTGCCGCGCATTGCCCTGACCGCCACCGCGGATGCCCGCACCCGTAGCGAGATCATCGAGCAGCTGGAGTTGCAGCAGGCGCAGGTGTTTATCAACAGCTTCGACCGGCCCAACATCCGTTACGCGCTCAGCGAGGGCAACAACCCGCGCGACCGTATGTGGCGCTTTATCGAAAGCGAACACCCCAACGATGCCGGTATCGTCTATTGCCTGTCGCGCAACAAGGTGGAGCAGGTGGCGGCCTGGCTGAGTGAGCGCGGCCGTCTGGCGCTGCCGTACCACGCCGGTCTGCCGGAGCAGGTGCGGCGCACCAACCAGCAGCGTTTCCTGCGCGAGGAAGGTGTGATCATTGTCGCCACGATTGCTTTCGGTATGGGTATCGACAAGCCGGATGTGCGTTTCGTGGCGCACCTCAACCTGCCGAAAAGCGTCGAGGCCTATTACCAGGAGACCGGCCGTGCCGGGCGCGACGGCCAGCCTGCCAATGCCTGGATGGCCTACAGCCTGCAGGATGTCATCATGCTGCGGCGCATGATGGGGGAGTCGGACGGCGACGAGCAGTACAAGCGCGTCGCGCATCACAAGCTGGAGACCATGCTCGGCCTGTGCGAGCTGATCAGTTGCCGGCGCCAGGCGCTGCTGGAATATTTTGACGAGACCCTGGCCGAACCCTGTGGTAACTGCGACACCTGCCTGCAACCGCCACAGACCTGGGACGGCACCGAGGCGTCGCGCAAGGCACTGTCCTGTGTCTACCGTACCGGCCAGCGTTTCGGGGTGAACTATGTGATCGACGTGCTGACCGGCAAGGATGACGACCGCATCCGCCACAACCACCACGACCAGCTCAGCACCTTCGGCATCGGCACCGGGCATACGGCCACGCAATGGCGCAATATCATCCGCCAGCTGATTGCGCAGGGTTACCTGGATATCGACGCGGACGGCCACGGCGCGATTTGCCTGACGCAGAAAGCTCGCCCATTGCTGCGAGGCGAGATCGAACTCCAGTTACGTGAGCCGCCGAAGACAGAGAGAAAGAGCAAGGTAAAAAAAGCGCGGGTGGCGGTGGACCTGCCCGACACCGACCAGGTGCTGTTCGAGGCCCTGCGCGCGCGGCGCATGGAGCTGGCGAAAGAGCAGGGGGTGCCGCCCTATGTCGTGTTCCATGACAGCACGTTACGCGACATGGCGATCCAGCGGCCGCTGAGTGAAGACAGCCTGCGCACCATCAGCGGCGTTGGCGAGAGCAAGCTGGAGCGCTTTGGCAGGACCTTTATCGAAGTGATACAGGCACACCCGGCGCCGGAGTAAAGGCTACTGCGGCTGCGGAATGTCCAGGCTGAAATAGTTGCCGAGCGCCTCGCGTATTTGCGGCACTGAGATATCGCGGCCCTCGAGCCCCCCGGTCTGGTAGCGGCAGCGCAGGCTCTGTACCTCCGGCTGTTGTGCGGAGTGCAGGTAGAGTATCCGGTAAAAGGCTTTAAGCGTGGGGTAGATCTCCCACCTTTCGTCGACCTCGGCGCGTGTGACGCTGAACCGTTCGGGTTGCAGCGTCATCGGGCCGAGGTTTTTTACATTGAGCCGGCAACCCACGGTGAAGTCGTCAAAACTGCCGGTAACCGCGCCATGCTGGAACTTGACGTGCGCCTGGCCGGGGGGGACGTCCAGCGCCTGTTTCAGCTCCAGCACTGTACCGGCGGGGATGACAAAAAACGGTGAACCGGGATCGCGCATGGCGGCGGTCTCGCAGCCGGCCAGCAGGGTGCTGCAGAGCAGGATAGTCAGTTTGTTCGGCATGTCGGTTCTCCTCAGCTGTCGGCGCAGAACTGCGCCAGGCCGGGCGGGATGCCGGGCTGGTGTTGCGTCTTGCCCAGCAGCCAGTCAGCCATATCGCGCAGCACGATGTCCGCCTGCAGGTCACGCGTCAGCATATGATAGCCGTTTTCATACAGCATGACCTTCCAGTGTGCCTGCGGAACCCCGGACAACTGTTCCAGCAGCTGACAGGTCGGTTGTTTGGGGATGATTTCATCGTGCATGCCGTACAGCAGCAGCGCCCTGTCGGTTTTGTCCGGTGCGGTTGCAGCGGCCGCATCCATCAGGTTGGTCACGCCGTACAGTACGTCTACGCGTGTGGCCTTGATGACTTTCAGGTCGCGGCCGAGGGCGCGCAGCATCTCGATATTGTCAGAAGGTGTGATGTCCAGGCCCTTGCCGGTGAGTTGCCTGTCGGGCATGGTGTGCACGGCCAGCCACAGCGCGGCACGCTGGTAGAAGGGCATCGTATCGCGTGACCAGACCGCCGGAGCCACCAGGATAACGCCGTCGATCGCCGGCCGCCGTTCCAGTGCCGAGAGTGTTACCGCGCCGCCCATGCTTTCACCCAGCACGTACAGCGGGCAGCCCGGGTAAGCCGCGTGCAGCAAATCGATCATGATGTCGAGGTCACGCACCATGCGCTCGCTGCCGTGCCAGTAGCCGAAGCCCTCGGTTTCACCGAAACCGCGCTGGTCATAGGCAACTACTGTGACGCCGCGAGAGGCCAGGTAAGCGCCGGTGGTGGCGAAGGCGTTGCGGTAATCGTTCAGGCCATGCAGTGCCAGCACCAGTGCGCGGCAGTCACCCTGCGGCTCCCAGCGGCTCAGTGGCAGGCGGTAGCCGTCATCCATAACGGCCTGTGTGGCATGCAGTGACGGCGGCACCGGGACTTCGCCCGGCGGTTGTACATAAGGCTTTGCACAGGCGCCGAGCAGCGTTGTCGCGCAGAGCAGCAGCATGTAGAGGAAACCGGGTTTGTGAAATGTCAGGTATTGCACGCGGGCGGAATTTAATTGAATCTCTGGAACACTCTGGATTTGTATATCTTACGTTATTCCGGCGAAGGCCGGAATCCAGGGGTTTCAATGCACTGGAGTATGGCAATCAGGCGCAGGCATGGTTGATGAACGCGATTTTCTGCGGCTGCCTCAGCCGGTAGAACGCGCGCAGCTCCGCCACCAGGTCAAGACCGTTCCAGCGCCAACGGAAGCGGCGTTCCAGGTGCCGGCAGAAACGCCTGGCGAAATGGTTGGCATGGCGGTAGCGCTCGTGTTCGGCACTGCCCGGTGCGGGACGGTAACTGACATCGTCAAACAGCCAGTTGCGCAACCAGCCCGGCAGCGAGTCCTTGCGCTGGGTTTTAAGCAGCAGTGCCAGCATGGCGTATTTGTCGACCTCGGCCTGCATTTCCAGTTCCAGTAAGGTGATGCTCCGGTCGGAGGCTGCGTTCCAGGCCAGGTAAAGAAAATGGCTGACGCCTTCCAGCGCCAGGCAGAACTCGCTGATGTTGCTCGCGTGCAGATGCTGGAAGGGGTTTTCCTGTTCGAGCAGTTCCACCAGTTCCCGGTTCAGGTACAGGCTGATGTCCAGGGTATCGCCGTCCTGCCGGATCAGCAGGTTTTCCGGGATGCCGGCAATGGCATCACCGCCCAGGTAGCGCGCCAGTGCGGCGTCGGTGATCAGGAAATCGGCCACGTCGTAGCCGACATCGAAGCCATACAGTTTTTGCAGCATTGTCTGGACTACGCGGATCATTACTGATTTTAGCGACAGGCACGCAACAAACCTGATGTGAAATCATACCATTTGGCAGGCTCAGGTGCCTTGTTCCAGCGGCGTTGAAACATGCAGCGGGCAGTTGGTGGCGTGATCGTCGCCCAGTTGTTCCCAGGCGTAGTCCAGTGCGTTCTGTACCCGCGGGAAGAAATGCCCTTCGCCCAGCCGCTCGAGGTTGCCGGTGCGCTTCAGGGTTTCCATGAACTGGCGCTTCATGCGTGCGACCAGTAACTCGATGCCCGACTCCTTCAGGCGTTGTGTTAATTCGACCAGCATTTCCTCACCGGTGGCATCGATCTGGTTGATGCCCTCGGCGTCGATGATGACGAACTTGAGGTTAGGTTTGAGCGCTACTTTTTCCAGGATTTTGTCATCGAAATAACCGGCGTTGGCAAAGTACAGTGAGCCGTCGAAGCGGATGATGGAGATGTTGTCACAGGTCTTCAGTTTGTGGACGGCGACGTCACGCAGGCTGCCGTCGGTGTAGCGAGACAGCACTGCCACCCTGGGTTTCATGGTGCGGAACAGGTACAGCCCCAGCGACAGGCCGACACCGATGAGGATACCCTTGTCCAGGTGCGGGGCGAGTAACAGGGTCAGCGCAAACGTCACGATCGCGACGAAGCCGTCATGGCGGTGTGCCTGCCAGGCGTGCCGTATCGGTGCGATGCGAACCAGGCCGATGACGGCAACCATGATCACCGCCGCCAGTGTGGCCTGTGGCAGGTGGTACAGCAGTGGCGTCAGCCACAGCAGGGCGATCACGACAACCAGGCCGGTAATCACCGAGGAGAAACCGGTCACGGCGCCGGCGCTGATGTTGACCGCCGAGCGTGAGAAGGAGCCGGCTACCGCATAGCTCTGGAACAGGCTGCCGAAAAAGTTGGACAGTCCCTGGCCGACCAGTTCCTGGTTGGCATCCAGTTTCTGTCGGGTGCGGGTGGCCATGTTCTTGGCAATGGCGATGGCTTCCATGAAACCGATCAGGGCGATGGTCAGTGCCGCGCTCAACAACTGGATAAGGATGTCCCAGTCCAGCCGCGGAACCTGGAAAGCCGGCAGCCCGCGCGGTACATGGCCGACCACGGCGCCGCCGCTGGTGACCAGCAGACGGTGGTCTTCAAGTATGTCGTGCAGTCGCCATACACCGCCCTGTGTCACGAGCCCATCAGGTACGCTGCCACGCAGGTAGAGCGCCGGCTGTTTTTCGGTATCGCCCGGCACCAGTTCGAAATGCAGGGCCCGAAGTTCCCTGAGGTCATCGCGGTATTGCTGCAACATCTGCTGCAGGGTCGACGCGGCGAGGTCCCTGGCATGCAGGGCCGTGAGGGTGTCGGGACTGTCTTCGCCGAACTCCTCCAGGGCCAGGTCGTAGTTTTGCTGGATGATATCCAGTTGCTCCCGGTAGGCGTCGATGTCCCGGTGCAGGCGTAACTGGTCATGGAATAACTGCTGTACCTCGGGGCTGGCAATCTGCGCCGGCGTGAGTTTCTGCCGCTGTTCGAAACCCCAGAACCAGGAAATAAGCGTGGTGATAACCACGGCAATCAACACGCCGGGTATACGCGGGTCGAGCCGGCGCAGACCGATCATGACGACAAACGCCAGCGTGGCCATGGCCAGTGTCGGCAGGTGGGCATCGGCAAGCCCGGCCTGCACGGTGTTCCAGACGGTTTCATAGTGGTGTTCCGCTTTTTCCACGCTGACGCCGAGGATCTTGCCGAGTTGTGAGCTGGCGATGATGATGGCGGCGGCATTGGTGAAGCCCAGCACCACCGGGTGGGACAGAAAATTCACCAGCACGCCCAGGCGCAGCACGCCCAGCGTTATCTGTACCAGCCCCACCAGCAGGGCAAGCAGGATGGCATAGGCCACGTAGCCTTCGCTGCCCGAGCTGGCCAGCGGTTCCAGCGCCGCTGCGGTCATCAGCGATACGACCGCCACCGGACCGGTGGCGAGCTGGCGCGAGGAACCGAACAGGGCTGAAACAATGGGTGGCAGGAAGGCGGCGTACAGGCCGTAATAAGGCGGCAGTCCGGCAAGCTGGGCATAGGCCATGGACTGCGGGATCAGTACCAGTGCCACGGTGAGACCGGCCAGCATGTCCGTGCGCAGGGTCGTCGGGTTGCGTAATTCGCCCAGCCAGGCCAGGAACGGCAGCAGTCGTTGCCAGATGTCCGGTTTTTGGCCCTGTTGAATGTTCACCGGTTTTTCCCCCTGACACTGTCTTGTTATTCAGGCAGAGCATAAGCAGCCTGTTTCATGAAGTCCACTGCTCTGGACGCCGGTTGGAAGGGCGTTTATGCTTTGTAAATGAATAAACACCTGTTTGTTTTGCTTGCAGTGTTTGCCGGCACGGGATTGCTCTCCGGCTGTGGCGAAGAACCTGCGCCGGAGCCGGAAGCCGCCGGCACCACAGACGCCCCGCAGCCTGTTCACCAGCCGGCACACGGCGTGGCTCCCGAAACTACCGGCAGCAAGTTGTACGGCTCAGTTGTGGAGACTTTTGATGCCGGCGGTTTCACTTACGTTCTGCTCGACAGCGGCAAGGAACAATTCTGGGCCGCAGGACCGCTTACCCGTCTCGTTCCGGGCACCATGGTCGCCATCTTCAGCCAGATGCCGATGGAAAACTATCACAGTAAAAATCTGGACCGGGATTTTGAGCTGATATATTTCACCGACAAAATCATTACCGATGCACACCAGGAAGAAAGTGACGAGGCAGCGGACACCATGCAGCCGCACGCTGATATCGCCCGGACGCTGACCAGCGGGCCGGTCAGCGGCGTCAGCAAGGCCGAGGGCGGAAAAACCATTGCTGAAATCATCGCGCAGAAAAATGAGCTGGCCGGGAAGACCGTGCGCGTGCGCGGCAAGGTCGTCAAATACACCGCTGAGGTGCTGGGCCATAACTGGATACATATCATGGACGGCAGCAGCAGTACGGACCTGACTGTCACCACCGACGGCACGGCCGCTGTCGGTGACGTCATCGTGGCTGAAGGGATCCTGGGCCTTGGCAAGGACTTTGGTTACGGTTATGTCTATGAGCTGATCCTGGAAGACGCCGGTATCAGCAAAGACTGAAAAATCGGCAAGAGGTATGTTCCGGTGGAGTTAGGCAGTCTTGAGTCAGTGGTACCCTACCTGCCTTTTTTCATCGTTATTGGCTGGGGCCTGTTCCGCATGTTCCTGAAAATGGGCATGCGCCTCTATTACCGGCGTAAAGTAAAAAGCGTTACTGAGTCAGTCAATGAAAAGTCCGGCCACGACCGGACCTGAATGCAGTAACGCCGGGGCAGGCTCAGCCGATTGAGTCTTCTTTGAACTGCTGCTGTATCTTTTCCACTTCGTCACGGTTTTCAATCAGGGCATCCACACACTTGCTGTCCAGTTTCTGGCCGGCCAGTTCTTTCAGTGCCTCAAACGCACGTTCATTGCTCCAGGCCTCCTTGTAGACGCGTCGGCTGGTCAGTGCGTCGAAGACATCCGCCACCGCGACAATACGGGCCTCCAGCGGGATCTGGTTGCCGCTCCTGCCTTCCGGGTAGCCGCTGCCGTTGACGGCTTCGTGGTGGTATGCGGCGATGTTGCGCAACACATCGGCATGCGCAAGGTTGTCCAGGGCAAAGTTGGCGAGCAGGTCATCGATGATTTCCCGGCCCACGCTTGTATGCGTGTGCATGACCCGGGTTTCCTGCTCGGTGAGCTTGCCCGGTTTGAGCAGAATCCTGTCCGGGATGCCGATTTTGCCGATATCGTGCAGGGGCGAGAACATGAAGATATGCTCGATGTAGTCGTCATCCAGCGCGTACTCGCCGGCCAGGCTCGCGGCAATGAGCCGGGAGAAACGCGACATGCGGTCCATGTGGCTGCCGGTTTCCGGGTCACGCAGGTGGGTGATGTGACCGGTGGTCCTGATCGCCGCGGACAGGGTGTGCACGGATTCCAGTTCGTTGATCAGCATCAGCGATATCATGTGGCCGATGGGATCCAGTTCATGCAGGACTTCGGGCGTAAACGCGTCGGTCTCGAAGGCGTTGAAAAAAACAAAACCGAAGAACACGCCGTTATTGAACATCGGCATGGTATAGCTTGCCGCATAGCCGGCACGGCCGATGCGCCGGGTATGCTCGTGCTCGGGGTTCTCAAAGGTCAGCATATTGTTGATCACCCGCGGCCGCCCCTGCCTGAATATGGCTTTTAACGAGGGCGCGTCATCCAGCAAGGCCTGGTAATTTTCCAGCGGGTTGGTGTCGCCGCTGCTGTGCAGGTAGGTTTTGAGTACGTTGGTATCGGGGTCATAGATCGCTACCGCGATACGGGCAATACAGGGAAAGAGCTGCTTTATCGCCTCATGGGTGCAGACCAGCTTTTCCTTGAGCGGAATATTCCTGTTAAGTGCGGTGTAGATGTCTTCGTGATCAGGCATGGTATAGACCCGGCGGGAACGATAGGTGGGCAGACGCATGAACATCGTACGCGAATTCAACGCACGAGTTCAATGCTGCCTGCAGGCCGGTTAACGGTCCTGTGTGTGCCCTGACAGGGGTCGCAGTGGCGAGCCGTGCTCGGCGCGAAACCCGGACGGCGTGGTCGCGAGATAGCGCTTGAACATGCGTGTGAACTGGGAAGGGTCGTTGAACCCTACTGCGCAGGCGATCTCCAGCACGCTGGCGCTGGTATGCCTGAGCAGTTCGGCGGCTTTCCGTATCCGGTAGCGCAGCAGGAACTCCCGGAATGTGGAGCCGTGTTCAAGCTTGAAGGCGTGGCTGAAGCTGGATGCCTCCATGCCGCAATGTTCGGCGACGCTGCCAAGCGATACCTTCTCATGGAAATGATTGTCGACATAGGCGAGAGCCGGGAAGGTGGTGTATTTTGCCGTGCGTGCACCGATCCTGAAGCGTACCGGGATGGAGGGCTCAGGCAGGGCGATTTGCCGGCGGTCCGTGTTTTCCCGGTCCTGCAGCCGGCCAAGAATCTCGATACGTGACAGCAACTCTTCAATAGCCACCGGTTTGGTGAAGTAATCCCAGACACGGCTGCGCAGGGCCCACACTGCCAGTGCCTCGGAATTGGGTTCGGTCAGCATCAGGATGGGTATGGTCGGGAACTGTCGTTTGGTTTCACGCAGTGCGGTCAGGCTGGCCAGATCGGGATAGTCAAAATCGAAGCACAACAGGTGGGGCCTGTGCGCCTTGATTTGCTGCGCAATGTCATCGACAGAGCGTGTCGTATATAGCCTGCAGCGTTTTGCCAGGCGCCCGGCCAGGCGCGAACTGTCTGCATTGCCGGACAACTCTATCCATAGAACACGGGGTATATCCATGAGAAAAACCCTGAAATATTTAGATTTAGTCTTTTTCTAAGTCTAAGGACGTGGAATTGTTCTAAATTTATTCCAATAAAGTCAACACACTAAGCTGTCTTTCTTACAGGATGGCCTGTAACATATTGTAAACAAAGAATAATATAGTTTTAGAAAAGTTCCAGATTTTATCCGGAAAATACTAGACCGGGTATTCCCCAACATATCTACTGCTATTTCGTTGTGCGGGCGCCCTTGCAGAGCGCTGCAGCCGACAGTACAGCCGGCTGCAGCGACAAAGCCTGTGCTATGTAAAGCGCCACCTGGTGGCGATCCAAAGGAGGAATAACAATGAATCGCAAAAGTATTCTGGCAATTTCGGTTGCTTCCATCATGTTGGTCAGCGGTCCGGTGCTGGCCAGCAGGGACCATGACAGTAATGATTACTACCCTGCCCCGGTCGGTGATGATGATTTCCGCAACCCGTCCCCTGAAAAAGTCGAGCTGGGCAAGAACCTCATGTTCGACAAGATCCTCAGCGGCAACATGAACATTTCCTGCGGGACCTGCCACCACGCCCTGACTGATACCGGTGACGGCCTGTCACTGCCGGTGGGCGAGGGTGGCGTTGGTCTGGGGGTAACGCGCGACACCGGCAGTGGTGCAGATGCCGTCCACGAACGTGTGCCGCGCAATGCACCGCCGGTCTTTAACCTGGGCGCGCATTCATTCACTGTCCTGTTCCATGACGGCCGCGTAGAGGCTGATCCCGCGTTCCCGAGCGGCTGCAAGACGCCGGCCGGTGGTAACCTGCCGGACAACCTGGAGAACGTACTGGCCTGCCAGGCGATGTTCCCGGTCACGTCCGCGACTGAAATGGCGGGACAGGCGGGTGAGAACTCCATTGCCGATGCTGCGGCTGCGGGCAACCTGGCCGGCCCCGGTGGTGTTTGGGAGCAACTGGCCGGGCGCCTGCAGGGCATCCCCGAGTACGTGGATATGTTCAAGGCCGCTTTCCCGGGTGATGTGGTGGATGCCTCGGATATCACCTATGCCCATGCCGCCAATGCGATCTCTGCTTTCGAAGGGGTTAACTGGCGCGCGGACAACAGCCCGTTCGACCGCTACCTGCGCGGTGACAAGAAGGCCATGAGCAAAAATGCCCGCAAGGGGATGAAATTGTTCTACAAGGGTGACGGCTACGGTAACAGCTGTGCACAATGCCACAGCGGCTCGTTCCAGACCGACAACGCCTTCCACGCTATCGCCATGCCGCAAATTGGTGCCGGCCGGGGCAGCAACAGCCCGGGCAAAACCGGTGGTCATGAGGACTTCGGTCGCGAGCAGGCAACCGGTGATCCGGCTGACACGCTCAAGTTCCGGACCCCGACCCTGCGTAACGTGGCCTTGACTGCACCTTACGGCCATGACGGTGCCTACGACACCCTGCGTGCAGTGGTTGAGCACCACATTGACAGTGTGAATGCACTGTATAACTACGACCGGTCCCAGGCGGTGCTGCCGTCGCGTGACGATCTCGATGCCCTGGATTTCATTACCATGGACGATCCGGATCGCGTCGCCTTTATCGCGGACCACAACGAGCTGCCACCGCTGGGTTACAGTGACAAAGATGTCGATCGCATTATTGACTTCCTGAATGCATTGACCGACCCGTCTAGTATCGACCTGCGCAGTGACTTGCCCAGGAGCGTACCGAGCGGACTTCCGCTGGCAGAATAAAACAGGCGGTTCCAGCGTTTGTTTTACGGCCGGCCCCGTGCGGGGCCGGCTTTTTTTCGGCCTGAATTTTTCAGCGCCTTGATGAATGTCATAGCGCCGCTCACGCTAACAGGTACGCTTGCTGCTTTTCGACACGGGCGTAGCGAGACGCAGCATGCTGAAGATCCATTCCGAACCCCCCAAACCCGAACTGGTAAACAGCGGGCCCGCCATACTGGCACTGGGCTTCCGCCCCTTTTTCAGCTTTGCCGGGCTGGCGGCGGTCCTGTTGCTGTCGCTCTGGCTCGGGATCTGGGCCGGCGCCATGCGCGATCCTGAATACTATGGCGGTATTTTCTGGCACAGCCACGAGATGCTGTTCGGGTATGCCGCGGCGGTGATTGCCGGATTCCTGCTGACCGCAGTCCGCAACTGGACCGGGGCCGAGGTGCCCACCGGTACACACCTGGCGTTACTGGCGCTGCTGTGGCTGGCAGGCCGTGTGGCCCCGCTTTTGACCGGTATCCTGCCTGCTCCCGTCATCGCCCTGATCGATCTTGCCTTCCTGCCGGCCGTTGCCCTCTCGCTGGTGCCGCCACTGTGGAAGGGGCAGCAGAAGATCAACCGTATCTTCGTACCCTTGCTGCTGGTCATGGGCATAGCCAACCTGCTGGTTCACCTGCAGTCCCTGGATATAGCCGATAGCGCCGGCCACGGCATCGATATGATGCTGTACCTGGTGGTGTTCCTCATTACCATTATCGCCGGCCGGGTCGTGCCGTTTTTTACCCAGGCGGTGATTTCCGGCTACCAGGCTTCGCGCAAGCCGCAGATAGAACTGGTCTCCACCCTGGCGCTTGGATTGCTGGCCCTGATGCAGCCCTTCGGCCTGCCCGGGCCGGTTGTCGGCCTGGTGGCGCTGGTGGTGGCTGTCACCCAGTTTCTGAGAGTGCTGGTCTGGTATGACCGTCGCATCTGGGGCATCCCCATCCTGTGGGTGCTGTACAGCGGCTATTTCTGGCTGATTCTCGGTTTCCTGCTGCTGGGGCTGTCGGGTTTCGGCGTGCTGCCGGCCAATCTGGCAAAGCATGCGCTCACCGTCGGCGGTATCGGTGTGCTGACGCTGGGCATGATGACCCGGGTCACGCTCGGACATACCGGCCACCCCATCGATCCGTCGCCGCTGATGTTGCCGGTGTTCGTGCTGTTGAACCTGGCGGCCGCAGTGCGGGTATTCGCTGCACTGGTATGGCCGCAGCACTACAACCTGTGGGTGTATCTCTCCGGCGGGCTGTGGGTGCTTTGCTTCCTGGTGTTCAGCGCGATCTATCTGCCCATGCTGTTCCGGCCGCGTGCCGATGGCAAGCCAGGGTAGCCGGCGTCAGGCGTTGCGCTGTTCTATCCGGGAGGCGATTTCGGCAATCAGTGCAGCACGGTTTTCGTGCAGTTTTCCAGCGACCTGGCCGGTGCAGGCACGTTTATGACCGGGGCGCCACACGGTGTGCGGCACCCCGGGTACTCAGGCGCAGGGATGCGTCATCGCGAATGCGCCATTGGGGTTGAGGCGGTACAGCCACAAATGCAGCATGTAGAACGTACCTGATTCTCCGCCCGCCTGTTCACAGCGGGCAGGATCGATGTCTTCGTTATATTTCACCGTTTTGATCAGGCCGTAGTTGGTGACGCAGGCATGATCGTGTCCATGCCACGCCTGTGGCTCGGAAAAGATCTGCGGGGCCGGCAGGCTGCCAACCGGGTATGCGGTGGGTTGCCCCCAGAACACGGCTTGCAAGTGACCTTCCTCATCGTAGTTCAGGCCTGCAGGCGCCCCCAGTTGCGGGCTGTCCGGGTAGGCGGCCTGCTTCATCAGGCGTGCCTGCATCCAGTGGCGGCCATGGCCGGCGACGACCTGGGTGGTGGGTTCATAGCCGTCGAGCGCGGCCTGCCCCAGGCGGCGGTAGCGGGTGGTTGCCCAGTACACCTCGGCAATATCCCGGTCCAGGGCGCTGCTGTTTTTGCCCAGGTCCTGGTTGGCCAGATCGAGGTCACGGGCATTGAGATGTCCGTCCGCGTTTCTGTCGTAGAAGGCGACATAACGTCCGTTGTTAATGACGCGCCCCAGCAGCACCAGGTCCTGGTTGTCCACCAGGCCGTCACCGGAAAAATCGGCGACACCAAGCAGTGGTTCGGCGCCCGCAGTACAGCTGGTGTCAGCTGCCTGCGTGACTGAAACGGGAAGCAGGCTGAACAGCAGGGCACTGATGCCTGCCAGACGAATGCTGTTGCCCGGGGTGGTTTTTTTCTTCATGTCGATACTCCGTTGTGGTGGGTTACTCCTGTTACAACGCACTACCCGGGGAGTGGTTGACACAGGCAGCCGGGCCAATATGCAGGGACAAGAGTTTGGCGGTGAAAGATTACGTGTGACGGCCTGACCCCCGTAGACTTTTCCGCAAGTACACGGAGGTCAATTGCGCCCTGCAGCGGGTGCAGTAATAACAATGTTCTGTAGAGAGGTTTATTAACAACCATGGGCAACTATTCAAAAGTGATGTTCCAGGTGCTGAAAATTCTGTCTTTGCCGACCGCCATCCTGCTGTTATCCGCCTGTTCGACAAATCCGGTAACCAACAAGGTTGAGTTTGACCTGGTGCCTGAATTCCAGGAAATCGCCATGGGCAGCGAGCAATACATGGGGCAGCGGCAACAGCAGCAGGGCGACTATATCGTCGACCAGGCACTGACCGATTACGTGAGGGGTGTTGGCCGGAGGCTGGTAGCGGTTAGTGACCGGCGGCTGCCCTATGAATTTGTCGTCGTCAACAGTTCCGACTTCAATGCATGGGCGTTGCCCGGCGGGAAAATCGGGATTAACCGCGGGCTTCTGGCACGTCTCAAATGTGAGTCGGAACTGGCCGCGGTGCTGGCCCACGAGATCGTGCATGCGGCAGCCAGTCATGGCACCAGCAATATGAGCAAGCGCATGGCACTGGGTGCAATCAGCATGGCCAGTGGGCTGGTTATCGATGATGAAGATACCCTGCAGTGGGTTAACGGGGCTGTCGTTATCGGTGGCGGTCTGATGGTCATGAAATACGGCAGGGACCATGAACTGGAGTCCGACCACTATGGTATGACCTACATGGCCCGGGCCGGTCAAGGGTAAAAAAATGTACAAGTACCGCGCGAGGGTCAGTGTGGCCAGGGTGTATGAATAACCGGGGAAAGGCTGTTCCACGGTAGTATGTTCTCACCGGGCAGTAACCCTTGTTCGGGCAGGCACTGGGGGATTTTCCTGCCCGAACAATAACCTGGGAGCTGTGTCCGGCAGATCGCATTTTTCAGCGGTGCTGCCGGATTCAGTAAACCTTGCGGGGGGTCGATAGAACAGAAAACTATCCCCGGTCGGGGGGCAGGGATAGTATTGATTCCGGACAGCCCCGGGACGGTTACTTTCAAGTGAGCGCCATGCCTTTCAATATACGAAAATTCATGACCTTTCCGGTCGTGCTGTTAGGGTTGGTTTTTGCACCTTCACTTTTTGCGCAGGGCTATTCCATAGCACCGGTTCCCGGCTGGGTGGAGAATATCCAGGCACCGGCCTGGGACCAGGCACAGCAGGGCAATAACAGTGACGGGGTGGCCTACCTGCTGGTCGACCGCCAGTGGCGGGTCAACGCAGGCCGGCAGAGTCACTACCGGCACTACGTCAGCAAGGCACTGAATACCTCCGGGGTCGAGAGCTCGTCACAGATCTCGATCGATTTCGATCCTGTCTACGAATCCATAACCCTGCATGAGATCGTGATCCATCGCGACGGGCAAAGCAGTGACAGGCTCAACCGTTCCCGCATCAGTGTTATCCAGCGCGAGAAGGATCTTGAATCCCTGATATACGATGGATCGAAAACGCTCAACGTGTTTGTCGATGACGTTCGCTCGGGTGACATCGTGGAGTACAGCTATACCCTTGAAGGAGCGAACCCGATATTTTCAGGTCATTTTTCACGTCGTCTGAAGATGCGCTGGAGTGTGCCCGTTGCAAGATCCTACCACCGGGTATTGTGGGCTTCGCCGCGTCCGCTGCACATACGCAACCGGGGTACGGATATACAACCGGAAAAGAAGCGTGCCGGGCGGTATACCGAATACGTGTGGCGCCAGGACGGGGTCGAGGAACTGCTCAGCGACGGGAATACCCCGGGCTGGTACGAGCCTTACCCGGTTATCTACCTGAGTGATTACGCCAGCTGGAACGCGGTGACGGACTGGGCGTGGCCGCTCTACAGGCCGGTGACCGGTACCCCGGCCCAGAACGCAATTATCGCTCCGATACTTGAAACCACTGACAGCCCTGAACAGCGTGTGCTTGCCGCACTGCATTTTGTCCAGGACGAGGTGCGTTATCTCGGTATCGAGATGGGAACGCGTTCACACGAACCGAATACTCCTGATGCGGTGATCGATCAGCGCTTCGGGGACTGCAAGGACAAATCCAGGCTGCTGGTCAGCCTGCTGCAGGGTATGGGTATCGAGGCCAGTTCGGCACTCGTCAACACTACCGGCGGCGAGATAATGAAAGACGTGCTGCCGACACCGACCCTGTTCGATCATGCGATTGTCGTGGCGCGCGTCAATGGCAGGAATTACTGGCTCGACCCTACCCGCACCTACCAGAGCGGTGACCTGGATGCCGTGTATCAGCCTGACTACGACTATGCCCTGGTGATCACCGAACAGGGTTCCGACCTGGTGGAAATGTCAGGTGATGTTGCGGTCGTGCACAGCAAGACGGTGGAAGAAACATTTGATCTGCGAGGCGCCATCGACGCGCCTGCGACGTACCGTATCCTGACCCGCTATGGACAGTATTATGCGGACGATTTTCGCCAGGAGTTGTCGGAAACCAGTATCAGGCAGATGCAGCAGTCTTACCTGAAATACATGGCCAACTACTATTCGGACATCCAGGTGGCCGACAGCATCAGTGTCACTGACGACAAGCAGAAAAACAGTCTGGCGCTGACAGAGCAGTACACGATTCCGGCAATCTGGACAGAGGGTAATGATGAACGCTACATATACGCGGACTTCGAACCGTTCCTGATTTACGACCATGTCAGGAATGTGGAGTCCCCGATACGCACCATGCCCTATGCGGTGTCACACCCGGTTCGCTATCAACATACCACCCGTGTCCTGGTGCCCGAGGATTCATCGTTTGATGATGAGTTCATCGAAGTTGCAGACCCGGCGTTCCGGTTTACGAAAAAAGTGGAGTATTCAGACGGTGTCCTGGTGATCGACTATGTCTATGAATCACGCAAGGACCATGTGGCCCCGGAAGATATACAGGCGTATGCGGAGAATATTCGTGCCGCGCGGGGTCTGGCCGGCTATCAAATGCTCAGGGCCAACCCGGCAATAGACCTGGGGCAATACAGCTTCGATGCCCGGGATGTGAACTGGCCGATGGCTATTCTTGTCCTGCTGGCATTTGCCGGATCGGTGTTCGTGGGGTTCAGGTACGTGTATTTATATGATCCCGTCTACCGGGCGCCGGATAACATCAACAGCCGGCTGGCAGGGATTTCCGGCTGGCTGCTGTTGCCCGGGCTTATGGTCATTTTCAGTCCGATCCGGATAGCGATTGACTCCCGGGACCTCTGGTATGTTTTTTCCGCGCAGCAATGGTCCATTGTCGAGGACTACCTCACTGAGCCGCAGCAGCTCACGGTTGCTTTCGAAATGGTGGCCAATGCGGCCATGCTGGTGGCGGGACTGTTCCTGGCGGTCCTGTTCTTCTCGCGGCGGCACACCTTGCCGCGTTTTTTCATTGCGTATATGTTGCTTACACTCGCGGTACACGGGGGGGATTTGCTGTTGATACACCTGCTGTCCTTTCCGGACGTGGAAGTGGCGCGTTCGGATATCGTCGAGCTGGCGCGCCTGGCATTTTCCAGCGCGCTCTGGAGCCTGTACTTTGTCCGGTCGGAACGCGTGAAAGCGACCTTTACCCGGCGGCGCAAGCGCAGGGAACCTGCGTCGGGCCGCGTGGATAGTGAAGCTGACGTCGTTGTACAGCACGCCGGCTGACCCGGCTGAAACGGAATGCGGTTTCGGCCGCGCGTCGAAGACAACCGAAGGGGCTAATGCTCGCCCTTGGGTTTGCGCACCCCGGCCAGGCGGTTGCCCTGTTTCTGCGGCCCGCCTTTGGGGAAAATCCGGTGCAGGTAACGGCTGTTGCCCTTGTCCCGGCCCCAGGCTGTTCTGAAGTGCTTGATCATGTCGCGTACCGGTGCCTGTACGCCGTGTTTCTCATGGAAGTCACGGATGAAGTGGATCACCTGCCAGTGTTCGTCGGTGAGTTCCAGGCCTTCGCGCTCGGCCGCGGCAACAACATAATCCTCTGACCAGGCATCCAGATCCAGCAGGTAACCCTCACCATCGCACAGGATTTCCTTGCCGTTCACCTGCATGGTGAAATGCTGCATGTTGCGGTAATAAAGTACTGCGGTCATCGCTAATACCTCGATCAGGGCCGGGTTGCTGTTTCCGGGTGTGGCGAACCTTACGCAGCAGCACGGCGGCTGGCAATCTCCCATGGGTAATATTGGTAGTGCCCGGGCAGGGTTGGAAACAGTTCGTAAGCAGCCGGATTTTCCGGTGCAATAAAACTACACTCAGGCGGTAATTTATTGAATTTTATACGTCAGAGCCGGCCTGGAGCAGGGGCAAAGCGTAACCGGATTAAGGGTATGTGGTACTGGAAGGGAAATTAAAATGGTGCCGAGGAGAGGACTTGAACCTCCACGGGGTTGCCCCCACTAGCACCTGAAGCTAGCGTGTCTACCAATTTCACCACCTCGGCATAATCGTAACGGCAGGTCACCTTTACGACAGGCGGCGAACTTTACCGACCTGATTTGACCTTGTCAATCCAGAGCCGGTCCCATTCCCGGGGAATAGCGCGATTTTCCTTTGCCGGCCAAAGTGGTTAGCATACCCGGATGGCTAAAAAACGCAGCAGAAAATCCCGTTTCACAAAAGACCCGCACGCCGAGCGCGAAGCCGGGAAATACGCCACCCCCATTCCGAGCCGGGAATTTATTCTCTCGGTGCTGGAAGATTCCGACCGCCTGTTGACCCGTGAGCAGCTGGCCGAGCATTTCAGCCTGTCGTCCGAGGAAGACCTGGAAGCCCTGCGCCGGCGCCTGCGCGCCATGGAGCGCGACGGCCAGGTGCTGCGCAACCGGCGCGGCGGCTACGGCCTGACGGATCGCATGGACATGGTGCGCGGACGCATCATTGGTCATCCCGACGGTTTCGGCTTCCTGGTGCCGGAAGAGGGCGGCGACGACCTGTTTATGTCACCCCGCCAGATGCGCGGCGTGATGCACGGCGACCGCGTGGTGGCCCGCGTCACCGGCCTGGACCGGCGCGGCCGGCGCGAGGGCGCGGTCGTCGAGGTGCTGGAGCGCAACACCCAGCGCGTGGTGGGCCGCATCTATTTTGAAAACGGCATCAGTTTCGTGGTGCCGGACCACAAGCGCCTGACCCAGGATATCCGCATCCCGCCCGACCAGGTGGGCGATGCGCGCCACGGCCAGTTCGTGACCGCAGAGATTATCGAGCAGCCCAGCAAGCGCTCCGGCCCGATCGGCAGAGTGGTCGAGGTGATCGGCGACCACATGGCGCCGGGCATGGAAATCGACGTCGCGATCCGCGCCCACGAGCTGCCGCTGGAGTGGCCGGACGAGGTCGAGGACGAGATCCAGGGCCTGGCGGCACAGGTGACGGCGGCCTCCAAGCGCAACCGGGTGGACCTGCGCGACCTGCCGCTGGTGACTATCGACGGTGAGGATTCGCGGGATTTCGATGACGCGGTGGCCTGCAAGCGCACGCCCAAGGGCTGGCGCCTGACGGTGGCGATTGCCGATGTGTCGCATTACGTCAAGCCGGGCACGGCGCTGGATGTCGAGGCGGAGCTGCGCGGCAACTCGGTGTACTTCCCGGAACGCGTCATCCCGATGCTGCCGGAAGTGCTGTCCAACGGGCTGTGCTCGCTGAACCCGGACGTGGACCGCCTGTGCATGGTCTGCGAAATGACCATCGACCGGCAGGGCAAGGTGACACGCTCGCGCTTCATGGAAGCGGTCATGCGCTCGCACGCGCGGCTGACCTATAACAAGGTGGCAGCAATCCTGATCGATGGTGATCGCGAGTTGCGCGAGGAATACAGTCACGTCGCTGAGAACCTGGATAACCTCTACGATCTGTACAAGGCGTTCCGGGCACTGCGCGTCAAACGCGGCGCCATCGACTTCGATACCACCGAAACACGCATTGTGTTTGGCGAGGACCGCAAGATCGAACGCATCGTGCCGGTACACCGCAACGACGCGCACAAGATCATTGAAGAATGCATGATCGCCGCCAATGTGTGCACGGCGCGTTTCCTCAACCGCCACAAGCTGCCGACCCTGTACCGGGTGCACGAAGGGCCGCAGCCCACCAAACTCACCGATCTGCGCGAGTTCCTCAAGGAACTGGGCCTGTCGCTGGGCGGCGGGGAAGAACCCAGCGCCTCGGACTATGCCAGGCTGCTGAAAAAGATCCAGACCCGGCCCGATGCGCACCTGATACAGACCGTGATGCTGCGCTCGATGTCCCAGGCGCGCTACAGCCCGGACAACATCGGCCACTTCGGCCTGTCGCAGGAGGAATACCTGCACTTTACCTCGCCGATCCGCCGTTACCCGGACCTGCTGGTGCACCGCGCCATCCGTTACCAGTTGCGCAAGGCGGCGCGCGCCAAACAGAGTGCGGCGGTCACGCGGCGCGGCAAGACGAAGGCCTTCCCCTACGACGAATGCGATATGCAGTCGCTGGGCGAGCACTGTTCCATGACGGAACGGCGCGCCGATGATGCCACCCGCGATGCGGTCGACTGGCTGAAATGCGAGTACATGCTGGACAAGGTGGGCGAGGAGTACGAGGGCATCGTCAGCAGCGTGACTTCGTTCGGTATTTTTGTCGAGCTGAAAGACATTTATGTCGAGGGCCTGGTGCACATTACCGCGCTGAGCAATGACTATTACCACTTCGACCCGGCCGGCCACCGCCTGCGCGGCGAGCGTACCGGTCAGAGTTACCGGCTCGGCGACGAGGTGCAGGTCAAGGTCGTACGCGTCGACCTCGACGAACGCAAAATGGATTTCGAGATGGCCGGCGCCGGGCAGCAGGAACAGCAGCAACAGCCGTCCGGTAAAAAGAAATCCCGCAAGAAACGCGGCGGACGCCGTTCACGTGGCAAGCGGCGCGGTTCCCGCAAGGAATAGCCTCATGCCGGTAACGTCACGGTGAAAAAAGCCGAGCGCGTGTTCGGCCTGCACGCGGTCACCAGCCTGCTGCAGCGTAACCCGACGCGCGTGGTGCGCCTGCTGGTGCTGGAATCGCGCGCCGATGCCCGTATCAACACCATCCTGTCGCTGGCGGACACGGCCAATGTGCCGGTGCGTCGCGCCGGGCGCCATGAGCTGGATGAACTGGTGAAAGGCGCCAGCCACCAGGGCGTGGTGGCGGAGACCGGC
>DRNU01000174.1 GCA_011374975.1 Gammaproteobacteria bacterium
CTTATCCTGATTTTCTCTGTATCGGTGCCCGCAAGGCGGGAACCACCTGGCTGCATACCAACCTGAGCCAGCATCCCCAGGTCTGGCTGCCGCCGGTCAAGGAGATGCACTACCTCGATCACCGGCACACCTTCCTGGTGCAGCGTCTGTTCGGCCGGCCCTCCTTCCTGCGCAACGCACGCCAGCACCTGCGCGAGACCCGCGCCGCCGCGCGGCAGGGTGGGCCGGGCGGATCGCGCGAGGAACTGCGCTGGGCGTTACGCTATTGTCTCTGGCCGCGCAGCGACAAATGGTACCGTTCGCTGTTCCCGGACAGTGGCTATACCTGTGGCGAGGTCTGCCCGGGTTACGCCCGTATCCCTGACAAGGGTGTGGTGCGGGTAAAAAAGGTGATGCCGGACGTAAAACTGATTTACCTGCTGCGTGATCCGATCGAGTGCGCCTGGTCGAGTGCCGGCGCCCATTTCGAAAAAATACTGGGCACACGTGGTATCTATAAAGCCAGCCGGCAGGATGTGGAACGCTACCTGACCAAGAAAAATTCGGTGACCCACCTGCTTTATGCCGAGAACCTGGCCAACTGGGAAAAACATTTTCCGCGCGAACAGATCCTGATCAGCTATTTTGACGACCTGAAATCAAATCCGCGCGAGGTGTTCCTGCGCGTGCTCGATTTTCTCGGGCTGGATAATTCAAAGGTGTCTATCCCGGAAAACGTGGAGCGCAAGTGGGGCACGCGGGAAGGGCGTCGCAGCCAGGAAATACCGGAGGCGTATCACCGCCTGCTGGCGGAACTGTACGTGGATTCCCTGGCGGCGCTGGATGCGCGGCTGGAGAATGCGTATGTCGCCAGGTGGCATGCGGATGCGCGTGCGGCACTGGCCCGCAAGTCGGGGTGATATTTTGTAAAAGATGAGCTGATTTGTGCTGGTCCAGCCGGTGGCAGTTACTGGAAAACGACAAAGACTCCAGAAGAAAATTCCGATGCTTAAGATATTCCTGATGACAAAAAACGAAACCGCCCTGATTGAGGACTGGATTAAATATCACGGGTATCTGTTCGGGCTGGAAAATATCCATGTTTTTGACGGCTCTGACGATAAAGAGGTTCTTGATATCTATGCCAGGTACATACCCCTTGGTCTCAAGGTGCATTATTCACCTGCAAACCTGAATGATGCTTGTGACGAACTGAACAGTCTGATGCACCAGTACAAGGGAGAAGATAATTTCCTGATCAAGCTGGATACTGATGAGTTCATTGCCTGTACGGAACCTTTTAATCTTCAGGCGCATAGTCGCCTGGACAGGTTTTTCCGCAAAGGCTCCCTGATCACCAGAGAAAAAACCGGCCGCTTTCGGCGGCTCTTGTCTGAGAAGGTCATGGACTTCAGGTGCGCGAATAAAGTTTTGTTGACAGATAATATTAATGATCGCCTTGAAAAATTGCCTGTCACCGGAAAGAAATACAAGGCCGCTTTGACGGTCTGGTCTTTACCGACACAGGAAGCCAGTCACAGGCCTTGTCGCGAATTGACCCGCTTTACTGCCATTCAATACACGCAAGTAAAAAGTTTTTTCCATTCATCCAGTTTTGTTTCAGTAGACCTGGGATGCCACAGGGGGGTTACAACAGATAATTCTGGCGAAATCGACACAGGTTTGACAATTGTGCATTACCACAGCACAAGTGTTGAGGATTCAGTAAGAAGGGCCAGGCAGGCTCTTTTGTCACATGGGTATATCAGCGAGTCGGATGACATCCGCACGCAAAAAGAAAAGCTCATGCGTCTCATCAGTTCTGCAGAAGCAAACTCTTTCCACAAAATGGAGTTTTATATTAAGCACCTGGATTTTTTAAATCATGGTTCGCCTGTCGCTCCTTCAACGCTCAATTTGTACCACCCTCATTTCAGATCTTCCGGGGCTGAACGGGAGGTGACAATAATCAGGGATACTCTGGAACAGATTGATGCCTCAGGGCGGTTCTGTAGCTGAAGCGTCGGCCCTGGAGAAGGGGTGGTGATTCCTGCGCAGTTATTTGTGTATCTTTTCTCTTCTCGTTATTGGGCTTATTATGCCGGTATTAAACGATAATCCCGCTTGCCGGCCTGCCCGGATTCCAGGGTTACTCCCAAGAGGCCTGTGTCAATGAATAAAACGATAGTAATTACTTCAATTTTTAGTCCTACGGAAGCCGTTTTAAAGTTTTCATCTCTACGTGGGTACAGGAAAATCGTGGTTGGGGACAAGAAGACTCCGGCGGACTGGTATTGTAAAGACATCGACTATATTTCTATAGAGCAGCAGGAATCGATGTCATTCGAATTAAGCGGAGCATTGCCGGTAAATCATTATTGTAGAAAAATGCTGGGTTACTTAAAGGCTGTAAGTTGTGGTGCAGATATTATTATTGATACCGACGATGACAATATTCCTAAGAATAACTGGGGTTTTCCCGGCTTTGAAGGCAGCTTCCAGGCGGTTCCCGGTGATAAGGGGTTCGTGAATATATATCAATTGTTTACTGACCAAAAGATTTGGCCGCGCGGGTTGCCTTTGGATTTAATCACGAAATCATTTGAACTTGACGGCGCTTTGTCTGCATCGACATGCAACGTCGGGATTTGGCAAGGATTGGCTGATGAGGATCCTGATGTAGACGCGATCTATCGCTTGACAAACGATGAGCCATGTAACTTCAGGCAGCGTGAGCCAGTAGTGTTACAGAAGGGGACGATATGTCCATTTAATACCCAGAATACGGCCATGCGCAAAGAGTTGTTCCCGCTTATGTATCTGCCGACATATGTGACGTTCAGATTTACTGATATTTTGCGCGGACTCGTAGCGCAACCTATTATGTGGCTGTATGACTATCACTTGGGTTTTATAAATGCCACAGTGGTGCAAAAGCGTAACCCGCATGACTATATGGAAGACTTTATCTCGGAAATCCCGATGTACAAACATTGCAGGGACGTAGTTGACTTGGTTTTCGGTGCTATTTCATCAACTGAAAGCATTGAGGGTAATTTGTATAACTCTTACAAATCTTTATTAAAAGAAAATATCGTTTGCGGGCAAGAGATACGCAATCTGGAAATCTGGCTGGAAGACCTGCAGGATATCTCCGGGTCGGTATCAATATAACTGCGGCTCAAGCCTCTCCATGGGGCCTGCTGCGAGAGAGTCCTCGTGCATCAGTTAGACGGAGTGATAGTCTTGGACGTGTCAAAACAGGCCCGGAATTGGCCAATTCCACGGTCTGGAATCCTGTGTCAGACCGGGCTACGGTTTTTTACGGGCAACAGAGGCGTTCAGAAGATCCAGGTACTGCCGGGTCGCGTTGTCTGTTGAAAACAGCGCGGCCCGTGTTTTCAGTTGCTCCCGGTCCTGTGGCTCATCAAGCGCCGTGCGTATGGCATCTGCCAGGGCTCTGTCCTGTTGCACAGGTACAAGGCGCCCGTATTTCCCGTTTTCGAGAATCTCCGCAGACCCTCCCGGGCAGTCAGTGCTGACCACCGGGCAGCCACAGGCAAGGGCCTGAATTAGAACGCCGGGAAGACCCTCGTACAGGGAGGTCAGGGCAAAAACTGATGCCTGTGCCATATACTGGTATGGGTTGTCGACAAAACCGGGCATGTCCAGATCGGCCGCGACGCCCAGTTTTTCTGCCAGCGCCGCCAGTTCGGGGCGTTGACGCCCTTCGCCCAGGATCACCAGCCGGAGCGCTTTGTCACGGCGCAACAGGGCAAAGGCGTGCAGCAGCGTGTGGAAATCCTTTTGCGGGATCAGGCGCCCGACACCGAGGATAACCGGCGGCTGGCCGGGGGCGAACCAGGGATGCTGCAGCGGTTGTGCCGCCAGTTCGGACAGCGTGCTGTCGACCACCGGGTTGTAGATTGTGCTTATGCTGTTGCGTTCGATGTGTGCGTTTCCGGCCAGGTCGTCCGCGACACCATCCGATACCGCCACGATGCCATCCGCAAACCGGTAAGTACGCTGCACCATCGGCAGAATAAAGCGCCAGCACCAGCGCCGCTGACGCCCCTCGCTTTGCCGGTGTACAGAAAGCGCGATACGCTCGCTGACGACAACCGGGGTTTTTACACCGCTGAGCCGCTTCGCCCACAGCGCGACCAGGTTGGTATAGGTGAGTGCGCTGAGCACGACGTCAGGTTGCCGCGTTTCCAGGTAGCGCTGCAGCGCGCCGATATGACGGATGTTGGAATCGGTCTTGAGCGGGAGTAGCACAGGTTTCAGCAGCGCGCCGATGCCGGCCGGGTCAGCCCGTGCCGCCAGCAGCCGTCCCCCCGGACCGGGGCCAAGTTCGATCACCCGCACGGATTCCGGCACGCTGTTCATGTAGGCGCCCCTGGCCCGGAACAGCAGCAGGTCGACCTTGCGTCCCTGTTCGGTAAAGCTGCGCGCCAGGTGCAGCATGGAGCGTTCCGCGCCGCCGCCGGCCAGGGATGGCAGCAATATCGCGATATGTTGTGCCCGGGGGCTGTTGGCGTTGCTATCCACTGGGGGGTTCCCGACCAGAGACGAATTTTATGTGTACAATCGCCGCGAACAAAGACTGACTGCCAGCGCGGGGCTGGCCGGGGATCTGATTCAGAATGTGCGGGATTACAGGTTTTCTTTACCGATCAAAGCGTCCGGACAAGTCGGAATTGTCGCAGAATGCCGAGGCGATGGCGAATTGCCTGCGCCACCGGGGTCCTGATGCGGGCGGTGTGTGGACGGATGTCGAAATCGGGGTGGCGTTGGGCCACCGGCGGCTTTCGATCATAGACCTGTCGGCTGCGGGTGCCCAGCCCATGTGTTCGGCCAGTGGCCGCTATGTGATGGCCTACAACGGCGAGATCTATAACTGGGCGGAGCCCCGCGATCGCCTGGCGCAGGAGGGTTACCCGTTCGCCGGGCATTCCGATACCGAGGTGCTGCTGGCGGCCATCGAACGCTGGGGGCTGCAAAAGGCGCTGGATTCCATACATGGCATGTTCGCCTTTGCGGTCTGGGACCGCGAGACGCGCGAACTGACGCTGGCGCGGGACCGGGTCGGCAAGAAGCCGCTGTATTACGGCTGGTGTGGCGATGCTTTCATGTTTGCCTCGGAGTTGAAGGCGTTGCGGGTGCACCCGGAGTTCGATGCATCTATAGACCGTAATGCGCTCGGGCATTTTATCCAGTACGCCTGGATTTCCGAGCCGCTGTCGATTTACAAAAATATCCGCAAGCTCCAGCCCGGTGCCTGTATCACCATAAAAGCCGATACAGCGCCCTGGTCCGCACCGGTAAACCGCTACTGGGCCGCTAACCGGGTTATGGAAGCCGCCCGGGCGCAACCCTTTACCGGGTCGTTTGAGCAGGCCTGTGACCGGCTTGACGGTATACTGACCGAGTCTGTCAGCGAACGCATGGTGGCGGATGTCGACCTGGGCGCCCTGCTCTCGGGTGGTATAGATTCCAGTACCGTGGTGGGCATGATGCAGAAGCATTCCGACCGGCCGGTAAAAACCTTTTCCATCGGTTTTGACGAGAAAAAATACAACGAGGCCGAATATGCGTCGGCCATTGCGAAGTACCTCGGTACCGACCACGAGGAGCTGTACGTGACCCCGGCCGACTGTCTCGATGTCATCGGCGATCTGCCCGGCATCTATGACGAACCTTTTGGTGATATCTCCCAGGTCCCGACTTTTCTGGTTTCGCAGATGGCGGCACGGCAGGTCAAGGTGGTGCTGACCGGCGACGGCGGTGACGAAACCTTTGCCGGTTACAAGCACTATCCCGAAGGCCTGGCGCAGTGGCGTTGGCTGTCGAAACTGCCGCACGGGCTGCGTGTGGCAGGTGCGGATGCGACGGCGGCACTGGGTGAGCTGAGCTGGAAACTGTTCCGGCCGGCCGATCCCGCCGCGGGCAAAAAGGTATCCGGCTGGCGCAAGGCCGGCGGCAAACTCGCACGCCAGACGCGCGGCTGGCGTGCGGAGAACCCGCAGGGCGTGCTGGCCAACCATTTTGCGCGCACGCACCGACCTGAAGCTTTTGTCATCGGTGCGCAGCAGGGCATCAGCAATATGGTGGATGCCGACCTGTGGGCGCAGCATGTCGACCCCCTGTCCGCCATGCGGCACTTTGACTATACCGGCTACATGGTCGGGGATATCCTGGTCAAGGTCGACCGTGCCAGCATGGCGGTCGGCCTGGAAGCGCGTTGCCCGATACTGGATACCCGCGTGACTGAGTTCGCCTGGACCCTGCCGAATGAATTCCTGCTGGCTAAAGAAGGCGGCAAGCGGGTGCTGCGCAGCGTGCTGGAACGTTATGTGCCACGTGAGTATACCGACCGGCCCAAGCGGGGCTTCGGTGTGCCTATCGACGACTGGCTGCGGGGGCCGCTGCGGGACTGGGTGGAAGAGCTTATTTCGGAACAGAACCTGCGCGAGGGCGGTTACCTGGTGCCGGCCGCGGTACGGCAGCTATGGGAGCAGCACCTGTGCCGCTGGCGCAATCATTCGAATATTCTCTGGCCGATACTGATGTTCCAGGCCTGGTACCGTGAACAGGGCGTGTCTGCCTGAGCCTGGACTCAGGCTGATTTCCTGAACAGGTTGCGTACGACTTTCAGCGGTCGCACCCGCTCGATGACAACGATGAATACCTTGCGCAAGCGGTCTTCCGGGCAATCGATGGCTTTTACCCCGTGCCAGGAATGGGGCGTGCGCTTGAACAGCAGGCTGCGGTTGCCGATGGCATTGGCGGCAACGGGTTCGTCAAATGCCTCGAATCCCGGTGCTGTCTTGCAGTCCATTTGCCCGTGGTCGTCGAGGATCAGTGTCTGGCCGCCCCACTCGGCTTTCCAGTCCTGGTCGGTGTTCAGGTAGAAAATGTGTGAGCCGATCTTGGCCCGGCTGTCGCAGTGCGGGTTTACCGCGCAACTGCTGGGTGTGTAGTGCCAGTGGAACGACAGCTTCATAGGCCGGAAACCGTAGAGCCTCCTCAGAAACGCGCGATAGTCGCTGCCGTGCAGTTCCTGCACAAACTCATGCCAGCAGGGGGCTATGTCCAGGTTGCTGTTGTATTCCAGCGAATAACGGTCATGGCCCTTTTGCCCGTAGTCACGGGAATAGCCGAAACGTTTTTCGAACAGGGCGATGTCCGGCAGGTTGTCCAGCAGTGTATGGTAGGCATCATCCCTGATCAAGCCTTCCGGGTTTGACCAGGGGTAGGGTTTTTGCCGGCGGAAATCATCGCTGCTTAGTCTGTCAAGTTGTGGCTGATCAAGGAAATCCATTGCTGCATAACCGGTCTGGTCTCGGTAGGCGGGTAGTCTATCAGCTATGGCCGGCGCTTGCCGGGCCATGGCTGATGAGGAGCGGGCTTGCTGATCGGGAGAGCTGGTGTTATTCAGGACGCCAGCCGGATTATTCCGATGCCGTAGCCGCACTGGTCGTAGTCGTCGACAAACTCTTCGGTATCGCATTCCTTTTTCAGCTCTTTCCAGAGGTGGAAGACCTGGTTGACCTCCAGGGGCTGGTTTTCGAGAATATCGTGGAATGCAATGATGCCCCCCGGGCGGACAAATTCACGATAGTTATTGTAGTCTGCCGTTACTCCTTGAAGGGTGTGATCGCCGTCGATGAACAGGAAATCAACTTTCTGGTCGCCGAGGGTTTCCGCAACACGCTTTTTGAACCCGACGCTGTGCGAGTCGCCGACAAGCAATTCCACCTTGCATGACGAGCCTGGTGGCGGAAGGCTCTTGTAAAGGTCGGCTTGTACAGACATGTCGGAGATGTCGCAGGTGATGACCCTGTCTGTTGCAATTGATGACCAGATGAGTAGTGTGCCTCCTTTTGCCGTGCCAATCTCAAGTATCACTTTCGGCTTGAGTTCGGCGACTGCGTGGGCAAGTGCAGTGATTTCAGAAGGCTTCTGAATGGTTTTTATCTTGAAAGGCCCGCTGCCGCCAAAATTCATCGCCCAGGAAGTACGGTCTTCAATCGAAAGATTTTCACTGTGGTATTTGCGCAGCAGCCTGAATGCTTCCCGCTTTCTGAAGAAGGTCTTTATTTTTTTCCCCAGGCTTTGAGGTGGATTTTGGGGCATAGTGTCCTCGTGTATTTTCCCGGGTATGGTTTCAGGGTTCAGAGTGCGATTCAGAATTCGCCCGTGATTATACCCAAAATCAAAAGGTACTGTTAAGCTCTTGTGCCAGACATGCGGGTTAAAAGGCGCTTGAGCAGTATTTTTGGTGATCTCCGGATTCGCCGGGCTGTGGGTGGGCTGATTTGCTCAAGGGCGTGCAAATAAAGACTGAAACCATGGTTGTCACCGGCTTTTAGCAAAGTTTGTGCATCCTTGTATGCTACCTTCCAAAGGCGCCTGTTAAACCAGTTGTCGAGCTCTGATGGGCTGAATCCTCCCAGTTTTCTGGCTGCGTGGCAGGGTTCGGTGATAGCCTGCAGGTTGTCGGCACGGCCCTGAGCAGAAATATTTCTGGTGGCATTGCCGCCGTGGATACGCCAGACAGATGCAATTGTGTCCAGGAAAGCGACCTTTCCCGTCAGTATGTAGCGGTGTAGCGATTCCCAGTCCGAGCTGATGATGTTTTTTCGGTAAAACTCCATGCTCATCGCCTTTTCTCTTTTATAAAGCACGGTGCTGTGGAACAAGGCGATCTTTTTGTCCGCGAGTTGCAGAAACAAATTTCTTCCTTCCATTATTTTCGGCAGGTCCCTGTTCGCGCGTGCCGGCACAATATTGTCGGTGTTCCCGTCATAGAGTCGGGCGACATTCGAGAATACAAGATCAATGCCCGGGTTCGAAGCTGTAATTTTCATTGCACTCGATATGTAGGCAGGGTTGTGAAGGTAGTCGTCCCCGTCAAGCATGAGTACCCAGTCCCCTTTCGCCAGTTGATAAAGACTTTGCCGATAATTTCCGACCCGGCCGAGGTTGGTCTGGTTGCGGTGTATGCGCAGCCCCGGGTTATCCTTAAAATCCTCCAGCAGGCGAGAATCCCAGTCATTTGATGCGTCATCGCAAACTATAACCTCCAGATGCGGATAGTCCTGGTGCAGGGCGCTTTTTACAGCTTGAAGGAGATATCCGGACTGGTTGTATGTCGGGATCAGAATGCTGACCAGTGGAGTGTTCACTTGCTTGATAATATGCGTAGGTGGACAGTTCTGTTGTTGGCGGCGCTGTAGGTTATTATTGGCTTTATCTGAAACAGATGACGGTATACCCCGCCCCAGGGCCCGGGATCATCTTCAGGAGTACGGCTTCTCCGGGGGATGTTGCTGCCGGCCGGGCTGTTGGTGATACGGGTGATTTTGTGCGGCATAACCAGTCAGACCCCAATGATCCGGAGGCTACCAGTTCTTGCTCTTGTTTGCGAGGTGCCGGTTCCCTGGTCTACGGGGAAAGAGTTGACGACAGTGTTTTACTCGCTGTTTCTTAACCATAAAGTATAAGCTGCGGGAATTTGCCGGAAGATGATAGATCAGGAAACACAGCCCGCGCGCATTGCCTTTTTGCTGACGCGGCCTGTCTGGGGCCTGTTCTGGGTGTGCTGGCGAGAACGTGCAAGCTTCCCGGTACCTTTAAGTCTATGCCGGCACTTATTAAATATCTCAAGGCAAACCGGCTGGCGGCCCGGAAAACCCGGGTCACTGATCGTGCCATGTACCAGGGCACGCCCTGAACACCGGCTGGTGTGCCGGTTTGGCGCTTGTTTGCCGGCCGGTAGCTGCCTACACTATTAACAGGATGTATCGTCAGGGCATGGTTTTCCCGCAGGGAGAGGAATGCAGGAATCAGGTAAATGGTAGTTGAAGGGAAATCGCCCGCGCGGATCTCGTTTCTGCTGGACAATCTGACCGGCGGAGGTGCCGAGAAGGTTATTCTGAATCTGGCGCATGGATTTGCAGGGCTGGGATATCAGGTGGATATCCTGGTTTGTAAGGTGGAAGGGGTGCTGTGCAACAGTATCCCGGCCGGGGTAAATCTTGTGCCTCTGAAGCCGGTATCGTCATTGCGGGGCCTGTTGTGCGCGTTGCAGGCCGATCCCGTTGGCGGGCGGAGCATCCTGACCGCCATGCTGAACAGTCGCAAGGTGCCCAAGGGTTTCAGATTTGTTCCGGCGATTGCAGAACACCTCAGAACGGGGCAGCCGGATATCCTGATGTCGGCATTGCCGAAATCGAATATCAATGCGGTGCTGGCCAAATATTACGCCGGGGTGTCGACACGTGTAGTGATGGGGGCGCATATCAATATTTCCACGCAGTGTGCGGAAGGCCAGCGGCATGGCAAGACCCGGCTTCGCCACCTGCGGCCGGTGATGATGCGCTGCTATCGGCGGGCGCACGCTGTCGTTGCAGTTTCACGGGGTGTGGAAAAGGATACGGTGCAGTATCTCGGGCTGGATCCTGAACGGGTAACAACAATTTACAACCCGGTTAAAGCTGCAGAAATGGAGGCGCTTGGCCAGGAGCCGGCCGATCATCCCTGGTTCGGGCCAGGTGCAGTGCCGGTAGTGCTTGGCGTCGGACGTTTTGTTGAGCAGAAAGATTTCCCCCTGTTGTTGCGCGCTTTCGCAAGAGTGAGGCAACAGAGGAAGGTGAAGCTCATGTTGCTGGGCGGAGATGAAGGTTCCGGTGAGCAGCGGGAAAACCGCGGGAAACTGGCGCGGCTTGCCGATGAGCTTGGCATACATGAGGATTTCACGATGCCGGGGTTCAAGGTGAACCCGTACCCGTATTTGAGAGAATCAGCAGTGTTCGTGTTGTCATCGC